>JBMSPZ010000007.1:0-19484 GCA_049423025.1 Rickettsiales bacterium | reverse complement strand
TTTTTGCCATTATTGTTATTAATGGCAAAAGGGAATTCTCCGCAAATTCGTGAGATATTTACAAATTCACGAAAGCGATTTTCTGCCTTCAAATTTTCTAGAGCCTGATTAAAATATTGTTCAAATAATAAATTCATAAAAGTCGGTTTTGAGCCATTTTAGTGATTTTAAGAGTTATCTTCAAGTCCTTTTTGTAATTTTTTTGACCAATTTTTAACCAAAATAATTAAGCTAAAAAGGATAATCAAAGCGCCAATCCAAACCCATAAGTCAAATTTTTCACCAAATACAAAATATGCAATGATGCTTGTAAAAATTAACCGAGTAAAATCAAATGGCTGTAAATTTGCAAGATTATTTCGGCAGTAAGCCTTGGCAATTAGCTTATAAGAAAAATTGGAAAGAACTCCAAGTATAAAAAATTCTAAAATATCACTATCTTTGACTGGCTCTAAATATGGCAAAGCAAGGGGTATAGAAATTATAAATTGAAAAAAATTCATATTAGCCACGATTAATTTTGGGCTACTAGTTTTAGTCATGGTCTTGGTTATCAAATTGGAAATGGTCCAAAGTATAATTGATAAAAATGAAAATAAATAACCCAAATTAAATTCGTTAAACCCCGGACGCAATATTATTAAAACTCCAATAAAGCTTGAGATACAAACCAAAGATATTTTTTTGGAAATTTTTTCATTAAAAATTAGGGCGGATGCAATTATGGTAGCAATTGGCGTTAAAAAACTTAAGGCTACAGCTTCGCAAAGAGGCAATAAGCTTACAGCTTTGAACCAGCAAAACATCGAGATTGTGCCATTGGCACTGCGAATAATATGAAGTTTTAAATTGGTGGTTTTAAAAATATTGGTTTTGTCTTTGATTATGCTTGGCATAGTCAGGATTAAACCAAAAAAATTGCGCATCATTACGATGAAGAAAATATTATATTCAAGACTTAAAATTCGAACCATAGCAATAAGTATCGATAAAATTAGGCTTGATAGAATAATATCCTTAGCACCATTTTTATTGCGTATCAAAGGGAGTGATTTAAATTTTTTTAACATTCCGATTTGATTTTTTTATAAAAATTAACGGCATTTTTATCGGCAATAATTTTATTGAAATTGATGGATTCGATAAATAATCCATTCAAACTTTTAACCCTTGATAATGCTACATAGCATTGTCCAGGGCTGAATACATTTGATAAATCGCAAGAAATTTTGTCTAAAGTAAGACCTTGTGATTTATGAATTGTAATTGCCCAAGCTAAAATTAAAGGAATTTGAGAAACCGATGCTTCAATTTTTATGGTTTTAGTATCTTGATCGAACTTCTCCAAATTCCATTCTTCAGGTCCGATAGTCAAAATTTTATTGTTAGCAAATTCAACAATTGGATAATTTTTTTTGGGCGAGAAATCACGAATTATACCAAGTGATCCATTGATAATTCCTTCTTTTTGATAGGTATTTTTTATCATCATCACCTGAGCTCCAACCTTTAATTTAAGGTGTTGATAAGCTAAGCAATTTTTTTTAAGAAAATCAATTTTATAAAGGTCACCAGAAAAATCCGCCTTAAATTCAAATTCCTTGTTGGAAATATTCTGCATAAATTTACTATTAATACGCTCAACTCTATCGTTGTGAGTGGTTAGAATCGTGGCTTTGATAACCTGATTAGGGTCAACAATATTAACTCTAGATTGTAAAACTTTCTGGTCATCTGGACATAAATTGCCGAAGCGAAGATTATTTAAAATATCGATAAAATCATGTTCTAATTGGCGGAAGGGTTTAGTGATAATATAATTTTTTAAATTTAATAGCTACCATATTTTAGAATTGAAACAATAGCTAATTTCATCGTTGAATTTATTGACAGGAGGAAGTTGTAAAAAATCTCCAAAAAACAAAACTTGCAACCCACCAAAAACATTTTTATTTTGACGAATTTCTTTAAAAACAATATCAAGAATTTCAAGCAATTCAGGAGAAATCATGGAAATTTCATCAATCGCTAAGGTTCTGGTTTTGATAATTCTTTTGCGGATTTTGCTGAATTTTGGTTGTTTTAAATTAGCTAAAATTTGTTCAATTGGATGATTGGCGAGCCCAATTCCAGCAAATGAATGAATGGTTGATCCTCCAATGTTAATTGAAGCAATTCCAGTGCTTGCCGTAATTTCTAGTCCTAAATGTGAAAAATTTCTTTTGAGGTAATTAAGCAAATAAGATTTGCCAGTTCCAGCTCCTCCAGATATGAAAATATTATCGCCATTTAAATAAGACTCGACGATTTTTTGTTGTTGTGTTGATAAATTTGCAGTTTCCAATTGTTATTAAATAAAACAACCCAAATACCATAAGATATTTGGGTTGCTTGTGTTATTAAAATTTAACTATTTAGAGCGTAAAGCGCCAATTTTTTCTTTGAAAGTGTTAACATCCATAGCTCCAGGAATTAACTCTTCGCCGATAATGAAACCTGGGGTTCCAGTGATACCGACTGAAGAACCTAAAGATAAATTATCTTGTAAGATTTTTTCGATTTTATCTTTATCGTTTTTCAAAGTATCTTCAATTTTTTTAGTATCAACTCCAGCAGATTTAGCAGCAGCAAGAGCGGCTTTTTTGCCTTTGTCGTTGGTTTTCATGAGGGCATCATGAAACTTTCTAAATGAATTTGGAGAAATTAAATTAACCGCAATTGAAACTTTAGCCATTTCAAATGAAGCTTCGCCAAGAATAGGGAAGTCACGATAAATAACGCGAAGTTTTGGGTCAGATTTAATTAATTCATCGACGGTAGCTTGGGCTTTTTTGCAATATCCGCAAGCATAATCATAGAATTCAACGATGGAAACATCATATCCTTGAGGAGCGTATTGCGGAGAATTTTCGTCATTGAATAATTCATTTTGTTTTTGACCAATATTTTTTTGAGCATTTTTAGTTTGTTCTTCCATCATTTTCTTTTGCATGTTTTGAACTGAATTGATGATGGCTTGTGGATTGGCTTCAACCCACTTAGCAATTACTTCTTCTGCATCTTTGACATTGTCAACGGATTTATTTGGATCAAGACCAGTTGATTTAGTGTCAGATTGAGTAGTTTCTGCCTTAGTTTCTGCGGATTCTTTTGATTTTTTTGCATTAAAAGCATAAAAACCTGCGCCAATAACTGAGGCAACGATAATTGAAGCCAAAATTAATTTTAAATTTGAAGGCTTTTGATGTTTTTTAGAAAATGACATGATTGAAAAAATTAAAATTATTAATAAAATTTAACTAAAATATTACTTAAATGATAAATTTAATTTTTTGCAATGCAACCAACTTTTTTAATTGAAAATAATTTTGATACAAAAATAATTTGTGGAATAGACGAAGCTGGACGGGGACCTCTTGCAGGCCCTGTTGTTGCCTGTACCTTTTTGGTAGATAGAAATAAAATTTTACCAGAAGTTAACGATTCAAAAAAAATTTCAAAAACAAATAGATTAAAAATATTTGAAAATTTAATAAATAATCATAAATATGGCATTGGCATTGTTGATAATACTCAAATCGACAAAATAAATATATTGCAAGCTACAAAATTAGCGATGGAAATTTCTTGTGATAATTTTTATGAAAAATATGGTGTGAGTCCAGATATATTGCTTGTTGATGGTAATATGGTTCCATTTACAAAAAAATTAAATATACAAGAAATTTTGCCTATTATAAAAGGAGATCAAAAGTCAATTTCAATTGCTTGTGCGTCAATAATTGCAAAAGAAGTTCGAGATGATATAATGAATAAGTATCATCAGAAATTTCCAGATTATGAATTTAATAAACATTATGGTTACGGCACCAAAAAGCATATTGAAAATATTAATAAATATGGAATTTCTGCAATACATAGAAAGTCTTTTGAGCCAATAAAATCAATGGTTAAAAACTAATTATGAAAATTATAAATCAAATTGATAAAAAAGCGGTAGATTTAGCAATCCATCATCTTAATAATGGTAATATAGTATGTTTTGCTACCGATACTATCTATGGTTTAGCGGTTGATGCCACTAATGAAAGGGCTGTAGAAAAATTATATAATTTTAAAAATCGACCAAAAAATAAACCATTTTCAATTTTTGTAAGAGATATTAATATTGCAAAAAAACTTTTTGTTTTTAATAATTTATCTTTAGATATTGCTAATAAATATTTTCCTGGACAACTAACCATGATCCTTAAAACCAAGGATTATGCAAAAAAAATATTAGCAAAAAATATCAATAATGGGGTCAATGATTTTGTTGGCTTTAGAATCGTGGATAGCTATTTCGTAAGAAATTTATTTGCAAATTATAATGGAATTTTGGCAGTTTCAAGTGCTAATAAATCTAATTACGAACCTTGTTTATCGGTATCTCAGATTAAAAAAAATCTCGGTGGCATCGATTTATTAGTAGCTGGAAAAAAAACCAGCGGTGTGGCTTCAACAATTGTAAAAATTGATGAAGATAATTTTTCAATTATTAGAAATGGTAAAATAAAATTTTAAGAATATGGATTTTATTAATAATTTTTTTAAATCAGGTTTTGTAAAAATCATGATACTTTTTATTTTTCTATATTTTGTATATGAAAAATCAAAAGACGATCCAAGATCATTTTCTAACACTTTAAAAAATCAGGATTTTAAAAGTAATATTGCTAACTTAAAAACTAATTACGAGGTCATCAAAAAAGCTAAAGAAGAAGGTGTTTTTGATAATCAGGCAGAAGAAAATTCCGTTGATAATATAGATGATTTAGATAATTTAGAAATTGAGGTCATCAGGCAAGGGGTTATGGATAATGAGGCGACCTGTAATGATCAGGTTGACATTGAATATATTTTGATGTCTGAGCTTGGTAACATTGCCAATAAATCAATAATTAAAATTTTTATTGGAGAAAATTTTAATAAAGTCATTGAAAAAACCTTAATTGGAATGCGTCCGGGTGAAATTAGAAAAGTAAAAATTCCAAAAAATTTTAAAACAGGAGATCAGAAATACGATAGCTTTATTGAGAGTAGGGATATGATATATCAAGTTATGCTTATTCAAATCAATAAGAGTATTGCCAACAATTATAAATGCCAATAAAATGAACAAAAACAAAGATTCTTCAGCGCTTAAATTTCTGTATGATTATTTGCCAATAATAATATTTTTTTTATGTTACAAATATTCGCTAATTTACGATAATTTGCTTTTTGCAACTTTGGCAATGCTCTGGACCTCTTTTATTGCAATATTTGTTTGTTTTGCAGTGTCGAGACAAGTGCCAAAAGTAGCCACTTTTTCTGCAATATTACTGGGTATTTTTTGCGGATTGTCAATTGCATTTAATGATGAATATTTCATCAAAATTAAGCCAACAATTATCAATTTAATCTTTGGATTCATTTTGTTTTACGGCTATTTTTTCAAGAAGCCGATGTTAGCATTTATTTTGGGAGAACAAATAAAAATTTCCAACGAAGATTGGTTGATTTTATCCTTAAGATGGGGGTGTTTTTTTGTTGGCTTAGCCTTATTAAATGAATTTATATGGAGAAATTTTTCAACTGATTTTTGGGTTAAGTTTAAGGTATTTGGAATGATGACGATATCGATGGTGTTTACAATTTCACAAATACCTTTTTTATTAAAAGCTCAAACCAGATTTAGTAATATTAAAATATAGCTATTTGTAAATCGCCATCATCGAGAGTGCTTTCAAAAATTTTGCCATTATTCTCGCTAATTTTTTCATGACAAATTTCTAAATTATCAATTAGGGTTTGCGATTTTATGAGTTGAGCATTTTTCTTGGCATTTTCTAAAATTTTTGAATGTGACGAAAAAAGTTTAACATTAATTCTGTCGGTAATATCAAGCATCGCATCTTTACGATTTTGTTGAATGGCTCGAATTATATCGCGAGCAATCCCCTCAGATTCAAGTTCTTCAGTGATTTCAATATTGAGCATAACCAAATAATCATTGCTTGGAAGACCGATTATGGCAAATTTAGATTCATCGATATTTTTGGTGGAAAGTTTGATTTCAAAATCATCATTTTCAAGGGTCTCATCGCAAATTGAAATTTTGTTATTGGTAAGTAATTCCCAATTATTTTCCTTAACTGCTTGGGTCATAGCTTTGATTTTGGCTCCAAATTTTGCGCCAATTTTCTTGAAATTAAGTTGTAATTTATATTCACCATATTGACTTATATCGCTTGCCAAACTAATTTTTTTGACATTAACTTCTTCGGCAATAATTTCAAAATATTTGGTAAATTTTTCAGAGTTTTTGCCAATAATTGTTAGCGAGGAAAGTGGCAATCTAACTCGAAGATTTTTGTGATCACGAATCGATAAAACCGATGAGCAAATATTTCGAACTAAATCCATTTCTTCAATTAATTTGTGATCGCTTGGAAGAAAAGAAGCGTCTGGAAAGTCTTGCAGATGTATTGAAATATTTCGGTTTATCATGCTAATTCTCCGATAATTTGAGCGGTTTCATTGTTGTTATTAAATGTTTCAACAATAGCATTGGCATCGTTTTTGTTAACTACCGCAACCATACCAATTCCGCAATTAAATGTTCTATGCATCTCGGCATCATCAATTTTACCAAGTTTTTGTAGAAAATTGAAAATTTCTGGACGGTTCCATGATTTATATTCAATTTTAGCTTGCAAATTATCGCTTAAAACTCGGGGTAAATTTTCAGTTAATCCGCCACCAGTTATATGGGCTAAAGCCTTGATTTTGTTAGTTTTAATGGCTGTAAGGCAGGATTTAACATAAATTTTGGTAGGGGTAAGTAATTCTTGACCAAGAGATTTGTTCTCTGAAAATTTATCAAAAAAATTCAAGTTATTGGTTTTTAAAATATTTCGTGCTAAAGAATAGCCATTAGAGTGCAATCCAGAAGATGATAACCCAATTAACACATCGCCCTTTTGTGTGGTTTTAGGCAAAATTTCTTGACGCTCAACAGCTCCAACTGCAAAACCTGCCAAATCATAATCACCTTGATGATACATGCTAGGCATTTCTGCAGTTTCGCCACCAATTAGTGAGCAACCCGCAATTTTACAGCCCTCGGCAATTGATTTTATAACTTTAGAAGCGATTTCAACATCAAGTTTTGAGCAAGCAAAATAATCTAGAAAAAATAAAGGCTCCGCCCCTTGAACCACCAAATCATTTACTGACATTGCAACTAAATCAATGCCGATAGTATCGTGAATATTAGTGTCGATGGCAATTCGAAGTTTGGTGCCAACTCCATCGGTAGATGATACTAAAACTGGGTCTTTAAAATTACATTTTGCCAAATCAAAAAGCGCTCCGAATCCTCCTAAATCAGCATTGCAACCTGTTCTAATGGTAGATTTTGCGAAAGGTTTAATTTTATTGACAAGTTCATTTCCAGCGTCAATATCAACTCCTGAATTTTTATAATTTAATGACATTTTTTAATAAATTAGAGGTAATAGTAAATCTTTTGATTGATTAAAATAAATTTTAAGAATATTTTATTAATATCAAATAAAATTTTACAATCATGATAAAAATTTTTCAATTCATAATATTTTTACTTTTTATATTGTCATCCTCAGTAATGCCCTCTATGGCGCAAGACAAAGGAACCAATCCATATCTAATTGAGGGAATATATTCCAAAAATACCGGAAAGAATCCTGAATTGGCAAAAAAAAATACTTTAAAATATGCAAGGAGAGATGCCTTAATGGTATTGTTTGCCAGAATATCTAAGCCACTTAGCATTGCCGACGAAATTTCCGATGATGAAATTGTTGAAATGATTCGCTCAGAGCAAATTCTCGATGAAAAATTTTCTGGAAATAATTATTCAGCAAATTTTAATTTTGTTTTTGCCAAGGATTTTGTTGAACATATATTAAGCCAAAAAAAATTAGACGATAATTCCAACAATTTAGTGCAAAAGAAAATATCAGAAAAATTTACAATTATTCCTGTCAAAATGGCTATTAATAAACCGCTAATCTGGGAAGAGGAAAATGATTGGAAGGTTATATTATCTCGAGTTGTCTCCAAAAATGATCTTGATAATAAATTTATTATTCCATCAGCAAAAAAGGAAAATATTTTATTATTTAACTCACAAAATATTTTAAATTTGTCAGCAAATGAAATTGAGAGTGCTATTACTAAAAATGAATCGCGCGGAATTTATATTTTTAATTTTTCATTTGACGAAATTGACAACAAAGTCTTGGTTAAATCAACATATTTAGAGCCTGGATTTAAAAAGAATTTTAGTTTATCTTTCACTAATGCAGATAAAATTGAATATAATGAATTGATTAAAAAGGTGGCAGAAAAAACTTTAGATTTTATTGAAAAAAACCCAATTACAGTTCAAAGTGATTTTAGCAATAAAAACCCCGAAGTTGATTTTAAAATCTCTAGCTTTAGTGATTGGTTATTTGTGAAAAACACCTTGGAAAAAGGGAATTTGATTGAAAAAATTGAAATCAAATCCATCTCACGCGATAATGTAAAAACCAAGCTTCAAATTGCGGGGTCAAAATTTAATATTGAAGAAATTTTTAACAAATTAAACTTACGATATTTAAAATTACCAGAAGGAACCTATGAAATCAATGCTGTATCTCAATGAAAACCAAAGATAAAATTTTATTTTTTGCAATAATTTGCATAATTTTAGGGCTAATAATTTATCAAGTTAAAGATGTTTTGTTGCCATTTGTTTTGGCAATAATTATCAGTTATTTCCTCAACCCTTTGGTAAATTTTATCGGAAAAAAACTAAAAATTTCTAGAAATGTCACGGTAAGTTTAATCGTCTCACTATTTTTAGTTTTCTTGGCAGTGTTTTTTTCGGTAATAATGCCAATATTATATACCCAATCCCTAAGTTTTATTGATTCTGTACCAGAATATATTCAATTTTTTTCAGATAATTTTTATCCAAATATTGTCGATTTTTTACTTAAATTTAATATCGAAATCGAAAATGATTTTTTTGAGCTCATTAAAAGTAATAAATTTTTTATCGCCAATGAAAATATTTCAGATAAATTGATAACCAATGTTGTAAGTTCAACAAACTTTATTATAAATTTATTATCAATAATTTTTATAATGCCAATTTTAGTTTTCTACTTGTTAAAAGATTGGAATATATTGATAAAAAAATGCTCATATTTGATGCCAGAAAAATATTCTAGCCAAATAATATTCATATTCAAACAAATGGACGAGGCGATTGCTCACTATCTTCGCGGTCAGGCTAATGTTTGTTTAATTTTAGCTTTATATTATTCGATCATGTTATCATTTACTGGTTTGAGCCATGGTTTTTTTATTGGCATCGCAACGGGTATATTGTCCTTCGTGCCTTTCATTGGCTATGGAATTGGAATCTCAATTGCGATTATAGTTTCGTTGTTTCAATGGGGATTAGAGTTTAACAGTTTAATGATAATTGTGGCAATATATATTCTTGGACAAATTTTAGAATCATATTTTTTGGTTCCATATTTAATTGGTAGCAAAATTCAAATCCATCCACTTGGAATGATTTTTGGTATCTTCTTTTTTGGAGGACTACTTGGATTATTTGGAGTATTGCTTTCTGTGCCTTTAACTGCAATATCAATGGTGATAATTCGCTATATTCTAAAAAATAATAGAAAAATTGAATAGTCATGATCAAAAATAATCTAGAAGATTTTTTAAGAAATGCCGATGATTTTGAAATTGAAGTTGAAGATGATGAATTAATGGAAAAAGATTTATCTAATATCTCGCCTCAAACCCCCCTTCGGAGTTTTGAAAATATAAAACTCTGCGCGATGGATCCAAGAACAAAAGATAAAATTGAAGATTTATTGGTCAAATGCAATGATGATATCGCTAAAATCAAAAGAATTTTAAATCACCATTATTGATTAAAAGATAAAATTAGCGGAAGAGGTAAATTGATTTTGCTGGGTTCTTACTAAAAAAGTGGTGCCTAGAGGCGGAATCGAACCACCGACACAAGGATTTTCAGTCCTTTGCTCTACCGACTGAGCTATCTAGGCAACAAATAAATTATGATTTAGTTGAATTAAAATTGCAAATACTAATTTAAAAATAATTTAATATTGCGATAATATTAAAAATTAAAATATTTAAGGCATTATCGCCTACTGATTTTAAAACAAAACTACCTAAAAAAATGAATAATTATCAAGAATATATTTATTTATCATACACTTTTACTATAAGCGCATTATTAATATATCTATTTGTAATATATAAAAATTATCGCAAAACCTCACAGAAATTACAAAATCTTAATGAAAAAAAATAAATTTAAAAATAAGAGAATATTATTTATTGTAGCGACCGCGATATTAACTTGTATTAGCATTGTAATAATTTTGATAAATTTTAAAAGCAATATCGTGTTCTTTTATTCGCCATCAGAAATCAATGAAACCAATTTTATGTCAAAAATTGGCGATGATAAAATAATCAGGGTTGGAGGCATGATAAAGCCAAATTCAGTTAATAAAAGCGATGCAATGACCACAATTTTTACAATTACCGATTACCAAGGTGATTTAAAAATTATTCATAAGGGAATTTTGCCCGATTTGTTTCGAGAGGAGCAGGGGGTTGTTGCCAAGGGTAAATATAATTTTAATGACAAAATATTTATATCTGATGAATTATTGGTAAAACATGATGAAAATTATATGCCTCCAGAAGTTGCTAAAGATTTAAAAATGAAAGTTGTAAAATAATATTAATAAATTCTTGCACTTTTTATTGAATTAATCAAAAATATTTAAAAGAAAAAAATCGCATAGATTTTAATGTAAATTAAAAATGTTTTTCACATGAAACAAAAACCCTTAAACTCAAAATTATCTGAACAAAAATTGGGGCGGGGTTTATCCGCATTGTTCGGCGACGCATCAGTCAATGGTTCATTATTTAACAATAATTCAAAATCTTCCCTCACCAATAATGATGTTGTCGAAAAAATTTCTCTTTCGCAGATTCAAGCAGGAGTTTATCAACCAAGAACTAGTTTTGAAAAAAATGAACTAGATGAGTTAGCTGAATCAATTAAGGAGCATGGAGTTATTCAGCCTATTATTCTTCGTAAAATTGATAATAATAAATACGAAATTATTGCTGGAGAACGCAGATTTAGAGCTTCAAAAATCGCTAAGTTGAACGAAATACCTGCCATAATTCGTAAAATTGATAATCAAACCGCTCTTGAACTTGCTATAATTGAAAATATCCAGCGCGCTGATTTGTCGGCAACTCAAGAGGCAATGGGATATAATCGTTTAATTGAAGAATTTTCTTATAATCAAGATATGATTGCCAAGAAGGTTGGTAAAAGCCGAAGCCATATTGCTAATCTCTTAAGATTGTTAAATTTGCCAAAAAAAGTGCAAGAATATTTGGATAATAAAGTGATTTCAATGGGTCATGCTCGGGCAATAATTAATGCTTCCGACCCCGAAGATTTAGCCGAAAAAATCATTCAAAATTCTCTAAATGTCCGCCAAGCCGAAGATTTGGTACGAAATGATAAATTTGAAAAATCTAAAAAGAAGCCAGCAATGGTTTTGAATAATTCAAAAATAAAATTTATAAGTCCAAAGCATATTTCTGATATTGAAAATAATCTTAAGGAATTATTGAAAATGGAAACAAAGATTTTATTTAATCCAGTTAATGGTAATGGCAAAATCACCTTTAAATTTGAAGATTTGGCATCAATTCAGACCTTGATAAAGAAATTACAAAACTAATTTTTTTTAGCTAGTACAATAATATTGTCGCTTTCACAATTTTCACAAATTTTTTTACTGCCAATTCTGCGGTAAATGGAGTAAATTATTGCAATTGGCGTTGCCACCACCCACCAAAAAATTTCAGTTTTTTTTGAACCTTTTTTGGTTAATTTTGGAAAACCGATATGGTTACAATTCAAGCAAACATATTGTTTTTTTTTGAGCATTAAAAATTATATTTGTTAGTTATGGGATAGCGACGATCCCTATCAAATGACAATGAAGAAATTTTAACTCCAATCGCCGATTGTTTTCTTTTATATTCGCTATTTAAAATTAATTTGGCAATCTTATTTACCAATGCATTGTCAAAGCCTAATTCAACTGTATCTTTAATAGAATTTTCTTGCTCAATTAGGGAATCTAAAATTTGATCCAAAATATCGTAAGGTGGAAGGGAGTCAGAGTCTTTTTGGTTGAAGCGAAGCTCAGCCGAAGGTTCTTTATTAATAATGTTAATAGGTATAATTTCGGTTTTTTTAAGATGTCCAATAGGGCAATGATTTTGATTGCGAAATTTTGCCAATTCATAAATTTTTGTTTTGTAAATATCTTTTATCGGATTAAATGCCCCATTCATATCGCCGTAAATTGTGGCATAGCCACATGCCATTTCACTTTTGTTACCCGTGGTTAGAAGCAAAGAATTGTCGGAATTAGAAATTGCCATTAAAATATTACCCCTTATTCGAGATTGAATATTTTCAAGAGCCAATTTAGAAATTTGTTGATGAGCCTGTAAGGTTTTAGTAAAATTTTGAAATATATCTTCGATGTCGATAACTTCTAAATACAAACCCAAATTTTTGGCACATAATTCAGCATCAATCAATGATGAAGCAGAGTTAAATTTGGTTGGTAGGGCAATAATTTTGACATTATCAACTCCAAGTGCGTCAACGGCAAGAGTGGCAACTAATGCGGAATCAATCCCGCCCGACATTCCAATTAGTGCTTTAGAAAAATTATTTTTAAAAAAGTAATCGCGAATTCCCAAAATAATTGCACAATAATTTTGAGTTAAATTATCGGCATAAAAAATATTTTCGCTTTGATTAGCGATGGACATGTCATTTTTTTTGGAAAAGTTTAATTCAAAATAATCTTCACCAAAATTTGCCATCTGTTTAAAAATCTCGCCATTGCTTGATAATACGAAGCTTGCTCCATCGAAAACGAGGTGATCTTGCCCACCAATTTGATTAACATAAAATATTGGAACTTTTAAATCCAAGGCAAATTTTTGGACAGTTTTAAATCTAGTTTCAACCTTTTTATTTTGGTATGGCGAGGCGTTAAGCGAAAAAATCCCATCAATATCTTGCTCTTTAAGTAAATATAAATTTCTTTCATCCCAAATATCTTCGCAAATTAAAATTCCAAATTTAAAGTTACGAAAATTTACTAAATTTAAGTTGTTGGCCGAGGTAAAATATCGCTTTTCGTCAAATACTCCATAATTTGGTAAAGTTTTTTTATAAATAATATTTTTGATTTCGCCATTATCAATTAATAAAGCACAATTTCTTAAAGTTTCATTGCCTTTGTCGATTGTATATGATGGCGCTCCAATTAAAATGGCGCATTTTTTGTTTTTGCTAAAAGCGATTATTTCTAAAATTTTGCTTTTACACTCGTCAATAAAATGTTTTTTTAGCCATAAATCTTCGCAGGGATAACCGCAAATTGCTAGCTCAGAAAAAATAATTAAATCGCAATTATTTTTATTGGCTAGATCATATTGTTTAAAAATTTTTGCCAAATTACCAGAGAGGTCGCCAACTGTAAAATTGAGTTGTGCTAAATGAATTTTTAAATTTTTATTATTAATCATATTATTTAAATTATATGGCTTTTTTATTTACAACTTAAAGTTACATACTTATAATGCCACCAAAAAATTTAAGCAATGATAAAAATTGGAAATATTAACATAAAAGATAATGTATTGTTAGCTCCGATGTCGGGTGTTACCGATTTGCCCTTTCGCAAATTGGTAAAAAGTTTTGGGGCGCCTCTAGTTATTTCTGAAATGATTGCTTCAAGGGCAATGATTTTGCAGACTCGTGAATCATTAAAAAAATGTCAAAAAGACCAATCGCAATATCCAATGTCAGTGCAATTAGCTGGTTGTGAACCCGAAGTTATGGCTGAAGCTGCCAGACTTAATGAAGAGATGGGGGCGGATATTATCGATATAAATTTTGGCTGTCCTGTTAAAAAAGTGGTGAATGGTTTTGCAGGAAGTGCGTTAATGAAAGATGAGGATTTGGCAACTAGAATTATGGATGCAGTGGTAAAGGCAGTAAAAATTCCAGTGACTATGAAGATGCGATTAGGCTGGAACTCTGAAAATCTTAATGCACCATCCTTGGCCAAAAAAGCCGAAGATGTTGGCATAAAAATGTTGGTAGTTCATGGCAGAACCCGTTGTCAAATGTATAATGGCAGTGCTAATTGGCAGGAAATTTCTAAGGTTAAAAATGCAGTAAAAATTCCAGTAATTGCTAATGGCGATATTAAAAATGCTCAAAATGCTAAAACCGCTTTAGAGTTGTCGGGAGCCGACGGAGTAATGGTTGGAAGAGCCTGCTATGGCAAGCCTTGGCTTATTGCTCAAATTGCTGATGAATTGGCGGGTCGTGAAATTTTGTCAACCCCAAATCTAGTACTGCAAAAGCAAATTGTTTTGGCTCATTTTAAGGATATGATATCGCACTATGGCTTGCAAGTTGGCATTTCCTTAGCCAAAAAACATATTGGTTGGTATAGCTCTGGTTTGAATGGATCCGCCGAGTTTAGGGCAACAATAAATATTTGTGGAAGTTATAATGATAAAATGCCCAATCAAGAAAATTATTATCAGGAATCTGCAGAAAATATCATCGATTTGATTAATCAATTTTACAATAAATTGATATAAAATTAGCTTAATTTTTCTTGATTTTCCCTAAAACCAGTAGCAACTAAATAAGTTTCGCTGGAGTCTTTTCTTGAAGATTCAGGTTTAAAATATTTCACCAACTCAAAATGTTTGCGTAAAATTTTCAAAATCTCGTCAGAATTGCCTCCCTGAAAAATTTTACCAACAAAAACTCCGTCTTTGCGTAAAATTTCGATGGCCAAATTTAAGGCTTGCTCAAGTAAATCAATAATTCGCAAATGGTCAGTATTGTGGTCGCCCGTGGTGTTTGCAGCCATATCGCTCAATACAATATCACATTTGCCTTGATTGTTGTTTTTAATTTTATGCAATTCTTCTTTGATAATTTTTTTACTATTTTCATCATTAAAATCCAATTGTAAAAAATTTACACCTCGAATCGGTGAAATTTCAAGTAAATCAATACCAATTACCCGATTTTCGCCAACAATTTCTACGCAATATTCGCTCCATCCCCCTGGAGCGCAACCCAAATCGACTACAACCTTATGCTTCTTAATAAATTTAAATTTATCATTGATTTCGATGATTTTATAACTTGCTCTTGAGCGATAACCATCAATTTTTGCTTTTTCGACAAATGGGTCATTAATCTGGCGAAGTAGCCATTTTCGCGAAGATTTCGAGCGAGTTTTATTTTTATGTAAATTTTGAAATTTCTGTGGCATTATTTATTTGAATCTATGTTTAATAAACCTTAGTTTAATATTTGTTTTTTTAAATAAAACAAATAAAATTTTAAAAAACCTAAAGAAAATTATCATCGATTAATATTTTAAATGTTTTGATGATGCATAAAATGAGGCTCAAACATTAATTAAAAAATTTTTTTATCATGAAAAAAAACAAAATTACCAAAAAATTAGTAGATAAAAAACCGCAAGATTTATTTTCAAAATATAAATTTATGCCTCAAATCGACGGTTTTCTTGGCATTGAAGAAAAATATTTAGTCAAGCCAAATGATGCCAAGGCAATCATTATTCCTTTTGGTTTGGAAAAGTCGGTAAGCTATGGTGGTGGCACAAAAAACGGGCCGAAAGCTATAATTAACGCTTCTCACCAAGCGGAGTTATTCGATGAAGAATTTTGGTGCGAACCATTTCGTCAATATGGCGTTCAAACTATGAAGGCACCAAAAATTGATTATAATAGTGTCTCTAAATCGCTTGACCAGCTAGAGACTATAACTAGCGATGTTTTGTCGGCAGGAAAATTTCCCTTTATCTTGGGTGGTGAACATTCGATAACCGCTGGTTCAATCCGTCCTTTTGTAAAAAAATATTCAGATTTGGCGGTTTTGCATTTTGATGCTCATGCTGATTTACGAGATGGTTATGATGGCGAGCATTTTTCGCATGCATCAGCTCTTCGAAGAGTGATGGATCATTCAATTTCTACATTAATTTCATGTGGCATAAGAAATATTTCGGCTAGCGAAATTCCTTACCTAGAAGCTAATAAAGATAGAATTAAAATTCATTTTGCTAAAGATAAGCATCAATGGAATTATGAAAAAATCGTTGCCCCATTAAAGGGAAGAAATGTATTTTTAACTTTCGATATTGATGGCTTTGATTCAGGAATTATGCAGGCCACAGGCACTCCAGAACCGGGTGGTTTATTGTGGTATGACGCCATTAATATTATCAAAGAGGCCGCAAAAATTTGCAATATAGTTGGAGCTGACATTGTTGAGCTAGCGCCAATTAAAGGTTTACATTCCTGCGATTTTTTATCGGCAAAATTATGTTATAAAATTTTATCTTTTGCTTTGGCAAAGCCTAAAAAAAACACCTTATAAAATGATTGTAAATCAAAAATCAGATTTTATAAATGACATAAAAATTGAAAAGGCAAAACGCTATCGCATTAATATTGATATTGGCAGAATCCATGACTTTACCGATTTAAAAATGCCAATTGAAGTGATTTCTGGCTATAAGGAAGGTCCAACAATTTTTATATGTTCAACCATTCATGGCGACGAAATTAATGGCATTGAAATTATTCGCAAATTATTGGCTAATATTGATGAAAATAAATTATGTGGAAAATTAATTGTTATTCCAATTGTTAATATTTTTGGTTTCAACGATCACTCTAGATATTTGCCCGATAGGCGCGACCTAAATCGGTGCTTTCCAGGAATTAAAAATGGTTCGCTTGCTTCGCAATTGGCTTATGTTTTTATGCAAGAAATCGTATTAAAATCTGATTATGGTATCGATATTCATAGTGCTTCAATGCACCGCATCAATTATCCGCAAATTCGAATAGACACCGATAATCAAATTGATTTAGAGTTAGCAAAAATTTTTTCTCCTCCCGTTATTGTGAATTCTAATCTTCGCGATGGCTCACTTAGAAGTGTAGGTGCTGATTTAAATATTCCAATCATAGTTTATGAGGGTGGAGAGATTTTGCGTTTTGATAAAAATGCTGTCAACATAGGTTTACAGGGGATTTATAATGTTATGCATCATATAAAAATGCTGGAAACTCCAATCATAAGTTTTAAGAATGATGAAAATAGTTTTTTGGCGCAATCCAGTTCGTGGGTTAGGGCATTACAAAGTGGAATTTTTGTGCCGGAAGTTGAGTTGGGTGAAAGAGTTAAAAAGAATCAATTAATCGCAACAATTTCTAACCCCTTTGGTGATAATAAAATAGCCATTAATTCACCCGAAGATGGGGTTATTATTGGATTAACAAAAATTCCTTTAGTAAATAAGGGCGATGCTTTAATGCATATAGGATTGGATAAAAATTCGGATTGTAAAGACAATAATTATTTTGCCGTTAATGGTCATGAAAATTCATCGCCAAATTTAGATTAAAAAAATAACTAAATCTGGTCATTAATACTGATTTCAATGGTTTTGACGATGCGTTGATCAGAGTCGATTACTTTGAAGGTTAAGCCATTTTTTTCGATTTTATCATCAATTTTTGGAATGGTTTTGAAAATAAACATTGCCAAGCCCCCAACGGTTTCGGCATTACAATCCTCAAATTTAAGATTAAAAATTTCTTCAAATTTTTTCATTGAAACTCGACCGCCAAAACGATAAGTTGAATCGTTAATTTTTTTAACTTGAAAGTAAGAGCTTTCAAGTTCGGTATCGTGTTCATCTTCAATTTGACCAACAATTTGTTCAAGTAAATTTTCGATGGTAACTAAACCGTCAACTCCACCAAATTCATCTAGAATTATAGCGATATGAACCCTTGAAGAGCGCATTCTTAGCAATACTTCCAGTAATTTCATGGAATGTGGAACGAAAAGAATTTTGCGGATAATCTTTTTGATGTCAAAATCTGATCCATAATTACAAAAAAATTTGGCTAAATCTTTACTGTGGATAAAGCCAACAATGTGATCAATATTATCGCGATATACTGGAATTCTGGTGTGCTCATCTTCGGTGATAATTTTTTTAATTTCTTCAAGAGAAATATCTTCGCGAATACATATTATATCTGAGCTTGGAACCATTATGGTGCTAACTTTTTTATCACTAAAATTTACCATATTTCGCAACATATGTTTTTCTTCGTGATTAATTAAACCATCTTTTTCGTAGGTTTCAGTGATATGATAGATCAAGCTTGAAAAGGATTTTTTATTTTTGCCAGCGAATAAATTAAGGATCAAATGTAGAATTTTTTTGAAATTCAAATTTTTTTTGTTTTTCATTTTAGGTAAGGATTTTTAATATTTAATTTTTTTAGAATTTTAATTTCCAAATTTTCCATAATTTTGGCTTCTTTATCATTAATTTCATGATCATATCCAATGATATGAAGAAGTCCATGCAAGATTAAATGGGTAAGATGATTATTGAAGTCAATTTGGTTTTTTTTGCAATGCTTTTCAATATATTCAAGACCCAAAATCAAATCGCCAAGTATAAAAAATTGCTGACCATGAAGAGCATGCTTTAGGCCATTTTGACGAATATTTACCTCATCCAAATTGCCAAATGACAAAACATCGGTGGCTTGATTTTTGCCTCGATAAAGATGATTAATTTTTTTAATTTGTAGATTTGAAGATAGGGAAATTGATAATCCAAAATTTACTTTTTTTAATTTATTTAAGGGCAGTAAAATAAATAGTTGCTTTGTGGTATTTGCAATAAATTTTTCAATATTTTTATATTTAAGCCATTTTTTGGATTTAACTTCGACTTCAATTGAGAACATTTTTCTTAACAGATATTCTGGTTAGGACATAATTTAAAATTTTTTGGACAAATGCGCTCCGGATTATTGCCACAAAAAATATCAAATTTTTCATTTTTAGTAATTGATAAAACAATATCACAAAGAGAATTAATATAAGAGCGGTCAATATTTAATGAAGCCACACGGTGATATTGTTTAATGCCAAGGTGATGCGCCAATTCTCGATACTCAATATCCAGCTCCACCAAAGTTTCCGAGTGGTCAGAAACAAATGCAATTGGCACAATAATTGGAATTTTTTTGTCTAAAGCGACACTTCTTATCTCTTGATCGAGACTTGGCGAAGTCCACTCCATTGGTCCAACCTTGGATTGATAGCAAATTTTATATTCAAAGTGATTTTTCTTAGCTTCTTTACAAATTTCTGG
>JBMSPZ010000006.1:0-19908 GCA_049423025.1 Rickettsiales bacterium | reverse complement strand
TGATTTACAAGACAAGGCCAACGAATATCGCGAGCTATTACTTGAGTCAGCGGTTGAGCAAGATGATGCCTTAATGGAAAAATATCTTGGTGGTGAAGTAATTAGCGAAGAAGATCTTAAAAGATGTATTCGTAAGGCTGCAATTTCTGGAGCGTTCGTTCCAGTTTTAAACGGAACTGCTTTTAAAAATAAGGGTGTTCAAACATTGCTTGATGCAGTTGTTGACTATCTTCCAAGTCCAAAGGATATTAAAGAAATTCCCGCAATTAATCTAAAAAATGAAGAAGCAATTACCATTAATTGCGATAATAAAAAATTTGCTGGATTAGCCTTCAAAATTATGACTGACCCTTTTGTAGGTTCTTTAACTTTCGTTAGAATTTACTCGGGAACATTAGTTGGTGGAACCGGAGTCGTTAACACCACAAAAAACAACAACAAAGAAAGAATTGGTCGTATTTTATTAATGCATGCCAATAACCGTGAAGACATCAAAGAAGCTCATGCAGGCGATATCGTTGCTTTAGCTGGTCTAAAGGCTACTACTACTGGTGATACTCTAGTTGAATCCGACAATGAAATTGTGCTTGAAAGAATGATTTTCCCAGAGCCAGTTATCGAAGTCTCGGTTGAACCAAAATCCACGGCGGATCAAGAAAAAATGGGTATGGCCCTTTCAAGATTGGCTTCTGAAGATCCATCTCTTCGTATTGAGTCCGATAAAGAATCTGGACAAACTATTTTAAAAGGAATGGGTGAGCTTCACCTCGAAATTATTGTTGATCGTATGAAGCGTGAATTTAAAGTTGATGCTAATATTGGTCAACCCAAAGTTGCTTATCGTGAAGCCATTACCAAATCTACCGAAATTGATTATACTCACAAAAAACAATCAGGTGGTGCGGGACAATTTGCGAAAGTTAAAATTATTTTTGAACCACTTCCTGCAGATAACAAAGAAAACTTTATTTTTGAGAGCGAAATTGTTGGTGGTAGAGTTCCAAAAGAATATATTCCGGGCGTAGAAAAAGGCTTAGAATCAGCCAAAGAAACTGGTATTTTAGCGGGCTACCCTGTGGTTCGTTTAAAAACTCGTTTAATCGATGGAGCCTATCACGATGTCGATTCAAGCGTTTTAGCATTTGAAATTGCTGCTAGATCAGCATTTCGTGAAGCTATGGAAAAAGCTGGTGCAATTATCCTTGAGCCAATAATGAAAGTTGAGGTAGTTACTCCTGAAGATTATATGGGCGATGTTATCGGCGATGTTAATTCTAGAAGGGGGCAAATTCAAAATGTCGAAGCTCGTGATGTGACTCAAGTAATTACAGCAAAAGTTCCGCTTGCTTCAATGTTTGGTTATGTAAATAGCCTTCGTTCATTATCGCAAGGTCGTGCGAGCTACAGCATGGAATTTGATTCATATGAGCCAGTTCCTTCGCATATTGCTGATGAAATCAAAGCTAAAAAATCATAATTTAATTATAAAATTATAACCAGCGTAAATATAAATTTTGCGCTGGTTTTTTTTGCTTAAAAATAAAAAATTGAAACATAAAAATATAAAGAAAATAAAAAAGCTAATATTTACTAAAATATAACTAATTACATTTACTATAATTAAAAAAAATTATAATTTAATTATATTAAAAATGCAAAAAGGTTCACTTCTAGATTCAATATTTGGTGGTAAGATTTTTGGACAATCATCTCCACCTAGAATTCCATCTAGATTTCCTCCCCAACAACATTCAGTAGGTAGTCAAGGTTTTTATCAAACTCAATACTCATTAAATATATCTAAAATTATAAGTGATGAAGAAGCTTATCATTATGAAAAATTTCCACCAAATTCAAATATTGCAATCATAAAACATAATTATGAAAAACCACAAAATTATGATTCTGCGATTAAGATTGGTTTGAAATATTATCAGCAAATTTATGATGAAAGAACTCAGTGGTTATATAGTAAAGATGATCAAGGTCGAATTGTTAAAGGAAAAGCAATGATAATGTAAAAAATATTTGCTTGAAAAAAATTTATTTTCTAAAATAAATTAAAAAATGCTTATCACAATTTTAACACCATGCTATAATGAAGTTAATAATGTAGAGAAACTTTATTTGGCAATTAAAAATATTTTCTTAACTAGTTATCCAGATTTAAAATATAATCATCTTTTTATTGATAATTGCTCAAATGACGGCACTATCGAAGCATTAAAGAGTTTGGCAAAAAATGATAATAATGTTAAATTAATAATAAATTCACGAAATTTTGGACATATTCGCAGTCCATATTACGGGCTTCTTGAGGCGCAGGGTGATGCCGTTATAATAATGTCTAGCGATTTTCAGGACCCACCAGAAATAATTAATGATTTAATTAAAAAATGGAACGAAGGATATGATTCGGTTTTAGCAATTAAAAGCAAAAGTAAAGAAAACAAAATTTTATACAAAATCCGAACTTTATACTATAAAATATTAGAAAGTTTGGCAGATATTAAAATTTATAAGAATTTTTATGGCTGTGGTTTATATTCAAGAAAAGTCATCAATGAGTTAAAAAAAATTAACGACCCATATCCATTTTTTCGAGGGCTAATTGCTGAAGTAGGATATAAAATTGTAACCATAGAATATACTCAGAATAAACGTCTAAATGGTTATTCGAAAAACAAATTTTACGATTTATATGATTTAGGTGTTTTAGGAATAATTTCTAATTCAAAAATTCCTTTAAGATTGGCAGTATTTGGTGGAGCAATATCATCATTAATGTCATTATTTGTGGGCTTTGGATATTTTGTTGCAAAATTATTATATTGGGATGATATTATTTTGGGAATGACGCCTATAATAATTCTAATGAGTTTTATGTTTTCAATAATGCTATTTTTTATTGGAATTATAGGTGAATATATTGGTGCAATCTACACACAATGCATGAATCGACCATTGGTTCACGAGCAAGAGCGAGTAAATTTTTAGAATTTTATTTTATAGAAAATTTTTTTCCAGCTTTTAAATCATCAAGAATTGCTAAAAATTTTTCGGAAGTTAAATCTTCAGCATAATCATCATTGATTTGAACAATTGGAGCATTAACGCACGCACCCAAGCACTCTACTTCCTTTAAAGTAAATAATTTATCGACAGTAGTTTGATCCATGGAAATACCAAGCTTATCTTCGCAATCTTTTATAATTTTATCAATACCTCGAAGCATGCAGGGAGTAGTTTTGCAAAATTGTAACAAATATTTTCCAACTGGCTTTAAATTATACATTGTATAAAAACTAGCTACCTCATAAACCTTAATTTCAGGTAAATCAAGAATTTCAGAAATTTTGGCGATGATGTCTTTGGAGACCCAATTATCATTTTGTCTTTGAGCCAAATCTAATAGGGGCATAACTGCTGATTTTTTTCGTTCGGCAGGATATTTATTTAAAATTTCTTTGATTTTTTCTTGATTTTCAGGGCTAAAATTAAAAGTCATAAAATTTATTTTACATTTTTCCAAATTGCTTTTTTAGCTAACACTAAAAGCAGTAATAAAATTCCTAAGAATATCATGGTGCGAACTCCCATTTTTTTGCGATGTTCGGTTTCAGGTTCTGAGGCATATTGCAAGAAATTTACTACATCCATTATCATTTGTTCTTTGGTAGCAATTGTGCCGTCCTTATATTCAACTTGACCATCATCATTGATTGGCGATGGCATAGAAATTTGTCTACCCTCGAAATATGGGTTATAATTTTTACCTTCGGCTAACTCAAAACCTTCGGGAGCATCTTTATATCCTGTAAGCAATGAATAAACATAATTGGCACCATCATGACGAGCCTTAACAATTAATGATAAATCAGGAGGGTAGGCTCCACCATTTGCTGAGCGAGCTGATTGTTCATTGGCATAGGGTCCAACAAATTTATCGGAAGGCAAACCGGGTCTTTCAAACATGTCGCCATCGTCATTTGGTCCGTCTTGAACTAAATATTCAGAGGCAATTTGCTTGACTTCGTTTTCACTAAATCCAATATCTTGCAAATTGCGATAAGACATTAACTTTAAAGAGTGGCAAGCCGAGCAAACCTCTTTATATACCTGATAACCGCGCTGAATTGAGGCTTTGTCGAATCTGCCAAAAAAACCATCAAATTCCCATTTCATTTTTTTTGGGTGTAGTGCTTTAGTTTCTTTGGCATTTTGCAGATGATCTTGCATGATTGCATCATTTGCTATGGCTAGATTAGGTAAAAATAGTAATAAAATTATTAAATATTTCTTCATTTTACGATTAATTATTTGTTTTATTTATGAGTTTTTTTGTAATGCTCATCAATTGATTCAGGCACAGGTAAAGTTTTTTCAAACCTTGGTAATATTGGTAAAATCAATAAAAAATAAGCATAGTAATACATGGTAGAAATTCTGGAAGCCCATATATACCAGCCTTCGGCAGGTGATTTTCCAAGCCATCCTAAAAAAACAAAGTTTATAACAAAAACATAAAAGAATTTTTTAAATAATGGACGGTAAGCTCCAGATCTAACTTTACTTTTATCAAGATATGGTAAAAAGAATAATAAAATAATGGCACCAAACATCATTAAAACTCCACCTAATTTATCTGGAACTGCTCTTAAAATCGCATAGAATGGTAAGAAATACCACTCAGGCACAATATGAGCTGGAGTAACCAATGGATTGGCGGGAATATAATTGTCTGGATGTCCAAGAGCATTTGGATAAAAGAATAAGAAATAGCCAAAAATTATAAAGAAGATTGCAAATCCAACCATATCTTTGATGGTAAAATATGGGTGAAAAGGAATGCTATCTTTTTTTGATTTCATCGGAACTCCAGCTGGGTTATTTGACCCAGTGGTATGAAGAGCCATTAAATGTACTAAAACAATACCAACGATTAAAAAAGGCATAAGAAAATGCAAAACAAAAAAACGATTTAGAGTTGGATTATCAACCGAATAACCACCCCATAGCCATTGAACAATAGATTCGCCAACAACTGGTATAGCTGAAAATAAATTGGTGATAACGGTGGCTCCCCAGAAACTCATTTGTCCCCAAGGTAAAACATAGCCCATAAAGGCGGTCGCCATAGTTAGTAAAAAAATGATTATTCCAACCCACCACAAAACTTCACGAGGTGCTTTATATGAGCCATAATAAAGGCTTCGAACCATATGGGCATAAAGTGCAACAAAAAACATAGAAGCACCAACGGCGTGAATATAACGAATTAACCAACCATAATTTACATCTCGCATAATATGCTCAACAGAATCGAAGGCATGTTTAGTGTTAGGCACATAATGCATAGCCAAAAACAAACCTGATAATATTTGAATAACCAAGCAAATTCCAGCAATCGAACCAAAATTCCACCAATAGCTTAGGTTTTTTGGATAAGGATGACGCTTCAAAGTATTTTCGATGGTGGTAATAATTGGTAAGCGATCATTGATCCAGCCTACAACCTTATTGGTTTCGGTGATTGATTTGTCAAGGTCGTTGTGGATTTGATGAAATGCTTGTAATTCTTCTTTTGGTGTTTTGGGATCAAAATTATTTTCGTGATTTGACATTTTATCCTATTTTAATTGTTGTATCGTTAATAAATTCATATGGAGGAACCTCAAGGTTCTTGGGTGCCGGACCTTTGCGAATTCTACCAGAGGTGTCGTATTGAGAGCCATGACAAGGGCAGAACCAGCCCTTATATTCGCCTTGACCACCAATTGGAACACATCCTAAGTGAGTGCAAATTCCAACAGTTACCAGCCATTCTTCTTTGCCGGCCTTGACTCTTTGCGAATCTGGTTGTGGGTCTTTAAGTTCTTTTAAATCAACGGCTTTGGCATCATCAATTTCTTGTGCTGATCTTCTTTTGATGAAGACTGGCTTACCTCGCCACATAATCTTTTTTTCTTCGCCAACTTTGATGCCACTAATATCTACCTCAACCGAAGCCAGTGCTTGCACATCTTTAGAAGGATTCATGCTATCAATAAAAGGTAATATGGCGCAAACTGCCCCAACCCCAGCAGTTGCATAGCCTGCATTGATAATTAAATTGCGTTTAGAGCTATCTATTTTATTATCGTTTTTTTGTGATTCAGACATTTTATAAATTTATAAAATTAAAAAAATTAAAATTATTTTGTAATTTTACTTTTAATTTGTAAATTTATCAACTTGAAATTTATTAATTTAATCAATCTTTGAAATGACAATCTTAAAAATCAAAAAATTAGAAAATTTAGGTGATTTACCCTTGCCAAAATATGAAACAGCTGGAAGTGCTGGTATGGATTTATTGGCCTCTATCGACGATGATATAATTTTAAAATCTGGCGAAATTCAACTTATAAAAACTGGAATCGCCATTGCTCTTGAAAATGGTTATGAAGCGCAAATTCGCCCAAGATCTGGCTTGGCTTTAAAAAATGGCATCACCGTTTTAAATTCTCCAGGCACTATCGATAGCGATTATAGAGGTGAAATTTGTGTAATTTTAATTAATCATTCTAAAAAAGATTTTACAATTACTCGTGGAATGCGAATTGCTCAAATGGTTATAGCTAGATTTGAGCAGGCAGAAATTCATCAAGTTGATAATTTAAACGAAACCGTAAGAGGTCTCTCAGGATTTGGATCAACAGGAGTTTAGTTTTTTATAGTTATACTCCTAAACAAGAATCATTAGATCTGTTATATCTTTGTTCAATTGCAAGTCTTGCAAATTTTCCAATGCTATTTTTACTTTCAAAACCACGCGGTAATATTTCTCTATCTCTATTTTCGATTCTTTTAATGATTGCTTTACATTTATCATCTGAATCTGTTTTATAAGTTTGTTCACCTAATTGCGTATGATATGTGAATTCCAATTTTCCATTTTGGGATTTTTTTGATGGATCTATAGTTATATATTCATTTCCCTCTCCAAATTTATATAGAATATTTCCATTTGATTCAGATTTAGTGGGTTCAATATTTGGATCTTCTTTTATTGAATCAAGAAATTTATGAGCATCAGCCTCTAATTTAGTATCATATATTGATTTTTTTAAATCTTTATCTGAAATTGTAATTTTTGATTCACCAATTTTTAATTTATATTCATCCCCTTCAATCTCGTGATTTAAACTGAAAAGTGGAGTTCCATTTATCGATTTTTGAATAAAAAAATATGCTAATTTTTCTTTACTAGGTTTAATTTTTAAATTACCTCCAAGATCTTTAACAGTAATTGAATCTTGCTCATTTTTGAGATAGCTAATTATATTTTCTTTTTCAATACTTTCTCCTTTAGGTAAAATTAAATCATTTTCTTTGCATTCAAATTTTTGTATATGATTAACCAAATAATCATCTACAATCTTTTCCATTTCTAGCTCTTTTTTAAAATATTTTTGTTTTAAAATTTCTTTTTCATCATTACTAAAGAAAATGCTTTTAGTTCGATTAAATATATTTGATGAGTTTTCGACTTTAAATTTATTATCGCTAGAATCAAGAAATGATCTAAATTCATCTTTATTAATTTTAAATCTTCTGCCATCCTTAGAAAATTCAAAAATTCTTTTTCCAGTATCTTTATCATTTTTTTCAATTACCTTTGTTTCGGAATCTAAAATAATAGATTTTTTTGTTATTATTTTAGGTTCTTTGGGTTGAGGTTGAAAAGTAATAATTGGTTGAATTGATATGGTTACTCCGTCTTTATCAGAAGTTCTTTCACTTAAATTTAATACGGATGTTGGAGTATTTATGAAGGTGGGGGTAGAAGGTTGAGTTTCACTGCTTTTAGATTCTGCATCAAATCCAGAATAAGAGCTTAACTCTTTAAAAAACTCTTGATGTTCATTGGTGGGTTCAGCGCAACTTAGTAAATTATGTAGCTTACCATTTGTGGAAATTCTACCAAGATATATGCGTAAATATTCCTTAAACTCTTCGCTATCGCCTTTTTTTAGTTGCTCAGCTTTTGTGTCATTACCCAGGGATTGATAAAAACTTAAAACACCTGGAAGGTTTTGAAATCTATCTAATTTTTCTTTCATTCTCCCATGTTCGGCATTAATATCAAAAGGGCTTTGGTATTTAGAAATTGATCTTATATAAGAATTATAGCTATGAATGGCAGATCTATCTAGGTTAATTATATCATCTCCTGAAAGTTTATTATTTTTGTCATATCTTTCTTCACAATAATTCCTCATACTATTTTTAAAATTATCACCTTCAGTATTTGGCTTTATATTTACATCATTTCCATAATAAAGTTCCGAAGCTTTTTTTAGGTCTTGTTCTTCAATTTCGCTTAATTTTTCTTGTCTATTTGAATTAATTGTGGGTTGCGATTGAGATCTTTTAAAGCTCGCAGATCTAGAAAATGTATTTGAAACTGTTCGAGATAAATAAGTAAGACCATCATAAATTTCACCTGGTGCTTGCCAAAGAGTTGGTGTTTCGCCAACCTTGGCTCTAGGAAGACTTAAAGAAGAGAACGGAGGAGAATAAGACGAAAAAGAAGGGGATTTAGTTGGTCTCCTCTTTTGAGTAGCAATATCTGCTCCAGAATCAAGCCGAAATCCATTGCCATCACCATCTAAAAAAACTAGTGGACCAGTTGGAGGAGTAGTTCTTCTTGCCATAAAAAAATTTGTAATAATGGATATCTTAAATTAGTTACCTAATTTCAATAAAATTGTTATAATATATTTCTTGGTAATAACTTTTAACATATAAATTTAATTTTTCTAATGAAATTTTGTTTATAATAAAAGTTTTTTCCTTTTCGTTAAAAAAATATTCATGTTTTTTGTCTATTAATTGATATATATGCCAAATTTGATTAATTAAAATTGGTTTAGAATATTCATCAATTTTTAAGTCTTTGATTTCTTGTAAAATGGTTTCACTTAATTCAAAATTCCAAAACCAGTTTAAATTTTCTGGCTTTTTATCGGCAAAAAAATTAAAGTATTTCTCCAGAAATTTGGTGTATTTTTTGTTATTAAATTTAGATTTTAGACCTTGTATTTCATTGATAATATTCGCATTTTCAAGAACATAATCTTGCAATAAATAACGATGTTTTTTTTGGGTAATTTTTTCTTTTTCAACCCATTCATTAATTTCAAAATTACTTACATTAATTCGGGGTTTAATAATTTCGTTAATGATTTTTTGCCATAATAAATCTTGCCAAATCCTTTTTTTAAAACTCTCAATATTAAGTTGATTTTTTTGCACAAAATTTTGGAAATTTCGATAATTTTTAAAATATTTTTCCGCAAAAATATTTAAAAAATAATTAACTTCTTCATCAGTTAGATTGATTTTAATTTTGTCGGCATGTTTTTTAAGAATTTCATGTTCAATAATATCGTCAATTACGGTTTTTGTAGTAATTACTTCAAAATTTTTGCCCCAATATTTTTGGGTTTTAAGTAAAAAATTGTAATGATTTTTAATTTCTGGTTTATTTATGATGATGTTATTGATTTTGATTTGCGAGGGTAGGTTGTTTTTGTTTATTGGATTTTTGGACAATGAATTGAAGCTTATTAGGCATAAAAAAATTGTCCAAAAAACTCGCATTACTTATTTGATATAGAATTATAAAGGCTAACACCGCGAATTAAATCAAGTGCTCTTGCCAGTTGATAATCTTTTTGATAAATTTCAATGTTATCATCACTGATTTTTTTATTTGTTGGTTTATTATCAGTTTTTTCAATGGCTTCTTGTAATTTAATTTCAATATGACCCTTTAAATCAGCCTCTGATTCTCTTTCAATATTTTTTTCTTTTTCAATTGAAGCTGAAGTTAGTTCAATATCTGGCTCGATTCCTTTGGCTTGAATTGAGCGACCAGATGGGGTATAGTATAGGGCGGTAGTCATTTTGACGGCACCTTGATTGTGTTCAAGAGGCATAACGGTTTGAACTGAGCCTTTGCCAAATGATTTGGTGCCCATAATTATTGCTCTTTTATGATCTTGTAAAGCGCCTGCAACGATTTCGGAAGCCGATGCTGAACCTTCGTTAATGAGGATAACGATTGGTAAATTTGGAATTAAAAATTGATCTTGATCAGTTTGAAACTCTTTAATAACGCCAGTTCTTCCCTTGATAGAAACCACTGATTTTCCTTGGTCAAGGAAGCTTGCAGTAACTTCAATGGCTTGATCAAGAAGCCCTCCTGGATTGTTGCGTAGGTCAAGAACTAAACCTTTTAGTTTGTCAACACCAATTTGAGTTTTTAATCTATTTAATTCTTTATGAAGATTTTCAGAGGTTTTTTCAGAAAAATTAGTAATTTTAATATAAGCTACATCATTAAATTTTTGGGCTTTGATTGGCTTAATTTTAATTATTTTTCGAATTAAAATTTTTTCAATAGGTTCCTTTTCTCCTTTGCGATAAATTGTTAATTTAACTGGGGTATTAACTTTACCACGAATTTTTTTAACTATTTCATCAATTTTCATAGAATAAGTTGATTTACCATCAATTCGAATAATAAAATCCCCAGATTTAATTCCAGCGCGAAAGGCAGGCGTGTCTTCAATAGCTGAAACAACTTTGGCAACTGTGTTTTCGGTGGTAATTTCGATACCAACTCCGCCAAATTCTCCTTTGGTATGGATGGTCATTTCTTTAATATCATCATTATTTAAAAAACTTGAATGAGGGTCAAGTGAGTTTAATATACCCGAAGCGGCCGCTTCATATAATTCGTCCTGCGATTTTTCATCAACATAATCACTGCGAATTTTTTGCATTACTTCATTAAGAAAATCATCATTATATTTACTTTTAGAGCTTAACAAAGTTTTTTGCGCCATAGCGATAGCTCCAAAGAAACCAAGTGCAGTTGAAAGGCTTACAATAATTATGATTTTTATTAATTTCATGAGCAAAAATTTTAACTTGAAGATTATTGTGGGTTTGGGTTTTTCGTGGTGTAAAGTAATTTTAATTAATACCGTATTCTTCTTTAATTAATTTGGTTACTGAAGATGGTGGTTCGTCTCCATATCCAGAATATAAAATTTTTCCGTATTTTTCAAGATGAATGATGTCGTCATTTAAGGCTTTTAAAAATAATTGAACCTTGAGTTTTTCAACTAAAACATAATACCAAGCATTTCTTCCAGCATCTACCCCTTTAACTAAATAAATATATTGGGCTAATGCTCTTTTTTGAGGGTCGATTGGTTTTTTTTCAGAATTATTTTCGTTGGCATCGGTTGTTACTTCTGCTTGATTTTCTGTCTCTAGTTTAGATTGAGACATATTGCTTTTTTTAGCAAATCTATCGGCGAATGAAGATTTATTCTCAGACATAATTTTAATAATTAAAGGTTAAATATACATTTTAGCTTGTTTTTGATAATCTTTGAGCCACCAATCATTAATTGGTTTTTTTGGACCACAAGGACCATCCGAAGCTGAAACGCATGGACTTTTTACATCAACAACTTTTGTTGAACATGAGGATAAAATTAATGATAATATTAAAATCTTAATTATATTTTTCATGGATTGATTAAATTTTAAATTGATATAAAATAGTTTAAAAACATAATTAATTAATTTAAAATGTTTTTTTATTTTAGCAATTATTTATTTTAAAAAACTTTGAGCGACTACATCAGTAATAAAACACTAATTATTGGACTTGGGCTAATTGGCGGTTCAGTGGCTAAATCATTTAGGCAATTCGGTGTTTCTAAACAAATTTTTGCAATGGATCAAGATAGCGAAGCTTGCCTTAAAGCTATCGATGAAAAAATTATTGACCAACAAATAGACATAAAAGATGATTTAAAAGAATATGATTTAATAGTTTTGGCAACTCCACTGGGTAATTTTGCTGAAATAATTAACGAAATTTCTAATAAAATTGACCCAAATGCCACTATCTTTGATGTTGGTTCCGTTAAAAATCTAAAAGAAATTAAAGCTCCTCAAAATATGGTTTGGTGTCATCCAATTGCGGGTTCCCACCATCAAGGTCTGAGTTTTAGTGATGCAAATTTATTTGTTCAAAAAAAATTTTGGATATGTAATGAAAATAAAAATTCCCACACTCAAAAAATTTATTCAATAGCGCAAAAGATTCAGGCTCAGCCTGATTATATCGACCCCAAGCTTCATGATGAAATTTATGCTTTAGTTTCACATTTGCCACAATTTTTAGCTTTTTTAACTCGCAATTTAAACGAGGCAGAATTTGAACATGATTTTCTTAAACGCTGTTTTCGACTAACTTCGTCTTCGGAAAAAATTTGGCATGATATTTTTCTTCTAAATCAAGAAAATTTGGAAATTTTTTACCATGAATTCTTTGATAATCTAATTGAACAAATGGAAAATTTACCAAAATTTAAAATTGATTCAAAGCTCTTATATACTGAATTGTCCGGCTATATTGATAAAAACTTTATTGTCGATAAAAATTTAATTAAAGAATTTGCAGAAAATTTTGACATTATATTTTTCAATTTTTTAGTGGTTTTAAGTTATTTAAAAATTGCTAAATTAAAAAATTATCAACAATATTCTGGCTCTGGCTTCGCCGATTTTACCTATCTCATTAATATTGCCAAAACCACTCCAGAAATTTTTGAGAAATTATTAGCCAAAAATCAGCAAAAAATCTATAATTTATTTGACCAAATTTCTACTTAGTTTTATGAATGATATTCTCAATGAAATCCGTCCATATCGAGCAATTAAGCGTCGTAAATCAAGGCAAATTTTTGTAGGCAATGTGGCAATTGGAGGCGACGCCCCAATTGTGGTGCAAACCATGACTAACACCAAAACTACCGATGTTGATGGCACTATTCGACAAATTAATCAATGTGTTGAAGTTGGAGCAGAACTAATTCGTATTTCAGTTCCAGACCAAGAATCTTCTGAGTGTCTTGCGCAAATTATCAAACACTCGCCAGTTCCAATTATTGCTGACATTCATTTTCATTATAAAAGAGCTATTGAGTCAGCTATTGCTGGTGCTAAATGTTTACGAATTAATCCCGGAAATATTGGCTCCGATGCTAAGGTCAAGGAAGTGATTAAATGTGCCAAAGATTATGGTTGTTCAATTCGAATTGGAGTAAATGCTGGTTCACTGGAAGCTGATTTATTAAATAAATACCGCACGCCAACTCCAGAAGCTTTAGTTGAATCGGCTCATCGTCATATTAAAATTTTAGAAGATAATGATTTTTTTAATTTCAAAATTAGTGTAAAAGCCTCGGATGTTTTTTTGGCGGTGGCTAGCTACCAAGCTTTGGCCGAGTCATGTGATTATCCTTTGCATATCGGCATCACTGAAGCAGGAAGCTTATCGGCTGGAACTGTTAAATCAGCAATTGGTCTTGGAAATTTATTGTGGCAAGGCATTGGCGATACAATGAGGGTTTCACTCTCAGCTGACCCAGTTGAAGAAATAAAAGTTGCCTATCAAATTTTAAAAACACTTGGATTAAGACATCGTGGGGTCAATCTTATATCTTGCCCGTCATGCGCCAGACAAGGTTTTGATGTTATAAAAACTGTTGAAGAGGTAGAAAAAAGAATTGGTCATATTAAAAATTCTCACTCTGTTTCAATTTTAGGTTGTGTGGTTAATGGTTTGGGTGAGGCTGCGCACACACAAATTGGTATAACTGGCGGAGGCAATAATCGTCATAATGTTTATATCGATGGCAAACCAAATCACAAAGTTAGTAGTGAAGATTTGGTCGATCATATCGTCAAATTAATCGAAGATTTAGATAATAAAAAAATCTAAATTATATGATTTTTAACAAGGAAAACATAAAAACTAATTTTTCTCTTAATTCAAGTGAATATTTAATTAAGGCAAATATTCAAAAACAAAGTGCGGAATTTTTATGCGAAAAATTAATTCAATTTTTTGGTCAAGAAAACTTAGATAAGGAATTTAATGTTTTGGATTTAGGAGCTGGCACTGGTTTTATTGGTGATTATTTGGTTAACAAATTAAGTAAAGCTAAAATTTATGAATTAGATTTTAGTGAAAAAATGCTCCAAAAGCGTCAAAATTTTCACCCACAAATTCAACAAATAATTGGTGATATTGAGGAGCAAAACTTTCCTGAAAAAAAATTTGATATTATTATTTCCTCATTTTCATTGCAATGGATTGAAAATTTTGAAAAATTATTAAAAAAATTAAAAAAAAGTGCAAAAGATAATTTTATTTTTGCCTGCGCTTTGCCCAATGATAAAAGTTTTAAAAATTTAAATTCACCGTTTCAAATCCTTGATTTACCTAATCATAACGACTTACAATTTTTATTATTAAAGGAAAATTTTGAAGAAATATTTGTCGATAATCAAATTATTTTTCAAAATTTTTCTAATCCAATTGAAGCTTTAAAAAATTTTAAAAACATGGGAACAAATTATAATTTTTACCAAAATAATGTAAAAAAATTTTCAGATTTTGGCAAATTCAAAAAATTTTATTTGAATAATTATAAAAAAAATTATAATTTTAATTTAGATTGGTCAGTATCTTATTTAATTTTTAAATTATGTTAAAATTTTTACTTAAAAAACGAGGTTTAGAAGAGGCTAAAGAAAAAAACTCTATCAAAAATAGAGCGATTGAAACTGGAAATGGTATTACTCAATTATTTCAAAATATATTAGTAAAAATTAAAGAAGAATTTGAAATTATAAAAGAAAAATCCAAAAATTTATTACAAACCAACCTTGAACTAGGTCTAAAACATTTGTCCGAAGGTAATTTGTCGGATGCTAGATTTCGATTTGCGATAATGATTCGATTTTGGCCAAAATTTAGTGAATCATATTATCAAAAAGCCTATATTGAACTCTTGCAAAACCAGCCTTTGAAAGCCTTAAAAACTCTTGAAAAATTTTTTCGTCTAAAGACTGACAATATTGATCCCAAATTTTTTGAATTAAAATTACAAATCGAGGATTTAATCAAAAATCAAACCAATGAGCAAAAATAAGATATTAATTATTTTATGGGTTATATATTTTTCGCTTTTTGGCAACCACTCAGCTTACGCCGATGATGATGAATTTAAAGAGTTTGAAAGTGCAATAATTAAGGGCTCAATCCACGATCCTTTTGAAAGTTATAATCGTAAAATTTACAAATTTAATGATACCATAGACCGATATTTTTTTGAGCATTTAGCTCGTTCTTATCGCAAAACCATTCCAAAGCCAGCTCGATTATCATTTAGAAATTTCTTAGACAATATGACCTTACCACTTTCGGCGATTAATTCAATTGCTCAAGGCAAAATTGATAATGGGTTGGCGACTTTTTCAACATTTTTAATTAATTCAACACTTGGAGTTGGAGGTTTTTTTGATATTGCTCGTAAAAAAGGCATTAATTATGAGCGAGAAGATTTTGGACAAACTTTGGGTTATTGGGGTTTTTCATCGGATAATTTTTTGATGCTTCCATTTTTTGGACCATCAAATTTTAGAGATTTTGTTGGTTTTTCAGTGGATAGAACCATTGACCCTCTTGGTTTTAACGCCCTTCAAGTTGGTGGGGATACTAATTTTATTGATGGCAGTAAAAGAATTTTCAATACCGCCTTTAAAGTTGTTGATAATCGTGAAGAACTACTTGACATTATTGACAATATCCGCCAAGATTCATTTGACCCATATGCAACTATTAGAAGTGCATATTTACAACGCAGACTTGCTCAAATTGAAAATTAATTTTATGAAATTATTTAAACTTATATTATCTATTATTTTTATTACTTCATCATCAGCTATTGCTCAAAATTCAAGCAAAGAAGATATGGTTAAAAATTTTGTACAAATAATCGGCGATGAAATTATCGATGTTGCCAAAAATAAAAAACTTTCAGAAGTTCAAAAAAAACAACAAATAATCAAATTAATTGATAAATCTACAGATGCTAATTGGATTGGTAGATTTGTTCTCGGTAAGCATTTTAAAACTGCCAATGAAGAGCAAAAAAATACTTTTATGAATTATTATCGTGAGTTTATGATTAATACTTACGGTCCAAAATTTAATTCTTATGATGGCAAAAAATTCGTGGTTAATTCGGTAGAAAAGCAAAGTAATTTTTTCTTGGTTAAAACCGAATTTACTCCGCAAAATTCAGATGTTGTGGTATTTTTTAATTTTAGAGTTAAAGAAAATGAGGGAAGTTTTTTCATTATCGATTTTATTGCTGAGGGCGTTAGTTTGATTGAAACTCAAAGGTCGGAATTCAATTCATCGATTAATGAGCAAGGAATAGACAAATTCTTGGAAAATCTAAAAATAAGAATTGAAGAGTTAAAACTGCAAAATAGCAAAGCCACTCCAAAAAAAGCAAAAAAATAACTTAAATAACTTTAAATTAACATGATTATCCGCTATTCACGACCGCAGATGACCAAAATCTGGTCGCAGGAAAATAAATATCAAATCTGGTTCGACATTGAAATTTATGCTCTTGAGGCTCTTGAAAAACTAGGTATCGCTCCCAGTGAAACTGCAAAACGCATCAGGGATAATTTTGTTGCTAAGGGTGGAAAATTTAATATCGATCGCATTGATGAGATTGAGCAAACTACCAAACATGATGTAATCGCTTTTTTGACTCACCTAGCAGAAATAACTGGTGAAAATTCTAGATTTATCCATTACGGTATGACCAGCTCAGATGTTTTGGATAGCTGTTTGTCGTTGCAATTATCCCAATCCGCAGATTTACTTATCAATGATTTAGAAAAATTATTGGAAGCATTAAAAAAGCGAGCCTTTGAACATAAATATTCGATTTGTGTAGGCAGATCACACGGCATTCATGCCGAGCCTACGACATTTGGCTTAAAATTAGCCAGATTTTACGCCGAATTTTCTAGAAATTTGCAAAGATTAAAAAATGCTAAGAATGAAATTGCAGTTTGTGCTATTTCTGGTGCGGTTGGAACTCATGCCAATATTTCTCCAAAAGTGCAAGAATATGTTGCCAAAAAATTAAATCTTCAGTCAGAGGCAACCTCAAGTCAAGTTATCCCTCGTGATCGCCATGCAATGTTTTTTGCTACACTTGGAGTTATTGCTTCATCAATTGAAAATATTGCAGTTGAAATTAGACATCTTCAAAGAACCGAAGTTTTAGAAGTTGAAGAATTTTTTGCTAAAGGACAAAAGGGTAGTTCAGCAATGCCTCACAAACGCAATCCAGTATTAAGCGAAAACCTTACGGGTTTGGCTCGAATGGTGCGAAGTGCTGTAAATCCTGCCCTAGAAAATGTTGCCTTATGGCATGAGCGTGATATCTCACACTCTTCCGTTGAGCGTATGATTGCTCCCGATGCTTGCATTACATTAGATTTCGCTTTAGGAAGACTCACTAATTTGATTGAAAATTTATTGGTCTATCCAAAAAATATGCAAGATAATTTGAACAAATTGGGAGGCTTAGTATTTTCCCAAAGAGTAATGCTTGCTTTGATTGACGATGCGCAAATATCTCGTGAAGATTCTTATAAAATTGTGCAAAGCAATGCCATGAAAATTTGGCATAAGGAAGCCGATAATTTTTTGGAATTATTAAAAAAAGAAGATGAGGTTGTTAAAAAATTAGGAATTCAAAAGCTCGAAAAATTGTTCGATATTTCCTATCACACTAAACATGTTGAGGATATTTTTAACGAAGTTTTTAAATAGTAAATTTTAATTTAATAAAAATAATTATGACAATATCAATCTACGAAATCTCAGTTCCGGTATATATTAAAAATCTTGAAAATTTTTCTAATATTTTAAAAAAAACTCAAATTCATTTAAAAAATAAAAAAATTGACGAACAAGTTTTTGTTAATGCTCGATTATTTGCCGATATGTTGCCACTATCAAAGCAAATTCAAATCGCTTGTGATTTTGCCAAGGCAAGCTGTGCTCGACTTGCTTCAGTCGAAATCCCAAGCTTTCCTGACAATGAAAAAACTTTTGATGAATTTTTAGAAAGAATTGAAAAAACAATAAAATTTTTAAAAACTTTTAAAGCCGAACATTTTGCTTCAAGTGCCGAAAAGAAAATTTCTTATAGTGCACATGGTATGGATTTTAATTTTATTGGTCGAGATTATTTATTAAATTTTGCCTTACCAAATTTTTATTTTCATTTTGTTACCGCATATTCAATCCTAAGAAATCAAGGTGTTGAACTCGGTAAAGCGGATTATATCGGCAAAATATAATTTTTAATTAAATTAATTCCCAAATAACCAGCAGGTAATTATGTAGTTGGTTAGCAAAATAAGAATTGATGAGGTCACCCCCGCATTAGTTGTGGCGATGCCGCCTCCTTCGGCGCCACGGTTTGAGTTATAGCCAAAATAACAACCCACAACACTAATTATAAAGCCGAAAAATCCAGCCTTAACCAAGCCAGAAATTACATCGATTGATTCTAAATATTTGAAAGTGTTAGCGATATAAGGACCACTGGAAAAGCCAAGTGAATGCACGCTTACTAAATATCCGCCCATAACTCCAATGATGTCGGCAATTAACACCAAAAAGGGCATCATGATAATTCCAGCAAGAATTCTTGGAGCAAATAAATATTTGAAAGGATTGGTTGAAAGGGTGCGAAGGGCATCAATTTGCTCTGTAACTTTCATGGTTCCAATTTCGGCAGCCATTGAGGCTCCAACTCTACCTGCAACCATTAAGCCAGCTAATACTGGTCCAAGTTCACGAGTGATCGATAAGACCACAACTGTGGCAATGGTACTTTCGGCATTAAAACGCGAAAAACCCGAATAGCTTTGCAGTGCTAAAACTGCTCCAGAAAAAATCGCAGTTAAACCAACGACAGGTAAAGAATAATAGCCAATTTGCATAATTTGGCGAAAAAATAATCGTGGATAAAATGGCGGGGTAAGACAGTGAAATACAGAGTTGCCAGCAAAATTAAAAGCATCACCAATTTTAGAAATATTGGCAATAAAATAATGACCGATTTTTTCAATAATTTTTACAATTATCATAAATTTAATGTTGATATAATTTAAAAAAATTTATAAAATATTTTTATCAATTATACATTATGAAAATTAAACCATTTATTTCAATAACAAAAAACAGTTTTAATTTTATTGCCTTGTCAAAAAATTTTGTCAAAAACATAGCAATTTTTTTGATAATATGCCAATTTATTTTGTTATTTGTAAATTTTTCTCACCAATTCACCAATCATTCTCATCAAAATCAATATCAAATAAAATCTGATTTTGATTCAAAAAAAAATCACCAAGAACAGCATCATTGCTTTCTTTGTTTTTTAAATCAATTTTCCGATTTTTTAATCCTAAATAGTTTTTTACTTTTAAATCTGGCATTAATCTTAATAAAATTCTTGATTAGAAATTTATTAATATTAAACCTACCAAAAGCCATATTCTCCAATGCTCCCAGAGCTCCACCAATTTTTGTTTAATCATTAAAACTAAATTATTTTAGTTATTAAATTTTTAAAATAATTCTTAATTTTCAATTAAACAAAAATATAAATATGAAAAAATTTTTAGCGGTTTTCGCCAGTATCTATTTAATTAGCGATTTTGCCAATAGTGCTGAACTTAACTATCAGGTTCAGGCCAAAAAACTAGATAATTCTAGAAATAATTTGTCACCAAAAACTTATAGCTCATCATTCAATTATCAGCGTGAAAACATCGATAATTTACCATCTGGACAGGCTAGTTCACTCAATCAAATTTTGCTTCGTGCGCCCGGTGTTTCGCAAGATTCATACGGACAAATTCACATTCGTAATGATC
>JBMSPZ010000005.1:0-22579 GCA_049423025.1 Rickettsiales bacterium | reverse complement strand
CATAAGAATTCCAAAGTTAAAGGAAGAATGAAAAAATATCAAAAAATGGCACCAAAAATAAATAAAAAAAACGAGAAAAAAATGGTAATTAATATATTTTTTTTCTCATTTTTATATAAAGCTGGAGACAAAAAAAGATAAAATTCTGCAAAAAAAATAGGAAATGAAAAAAATAAACTAGCATAAAATGATAATTTTAAATATGTGGTAAAAGCCTCGGTAGGACTGGTGTAGATTAACTTTCTATAATTGTTGTTTTTAGAAATTTCAACGAAAGGTTTTAACAAAAATTGATAAATTTCTTTAGCGTAAAAAAAACAAATCAAAAAAATTATTACATAAAAACAAAATGAAAATAGAGCTCGACTCCTTAATTCATTGAAGTGAGAAGCTATATTCATCTCTTTATTTTTCTTATTCATGATAAAATTCTTATATAAATAACTTATTAAAAAACAATTCTTAATAATATTTTCTTATAATTAATTAAAAATTATTTTAGCTCTATAATCAACTGGCAAGAGGGTTTAGTGATATTAATATTGTATGAATCATTAGATGCACAAATTGAATTTTGTAAAAAATTTAAACTATCGCCACCTGCAACAAAAATTAAACCTTTATTTGGATTTTGATCATCAATTTTTTTATCAACTAAAAATGCTTCATTTGGAGTTAGTGTTTCGTTTTTGGTATAGATTCGATATGAGTCAGAGTGACTAAAGCCAATTTGTAAATAGGTTTTATTTTTATCGCTAAAAGCAACTATTCCGGCATTTCCAATTTTGCTTTCGGGAAATGTATAGCCAGTTTTTGCCATTTCCATTTCATTGCCATCATATTTTTCGAGTAAGATTTTTGAATTAGATAAATGATGCCAAAAATAAACTAATTCTGAATTTGCCATGACAATATTTCCATTTGAATCTTTGATATTATTATCTTGGTTGCCATCGGTATTATATCCGCTTAATCCAAATTTCATGGTGTTGTTTATATCTCCAGGTAATGCGTGATATTTTTCGGTGAACTCATCAATTGCTAAATTAATTTTTTTAATTTGCATGATTAAGGCTTTGGATTGATTGCTGTAGAAAGTATTTTTTATGGTTATAGAAATCACCAATGAAATTACAATTAAAATTAATATAAGTAATTTTGATAAAATTGAGTTATTCATAAATTATTATTTTTGATAAAAAAGTAGATTTTAATTAATGTTTTAAATTATACCTTGTTAGGTTTGATAATCAATTTTTAATTTATATGGCTTCCAAATAAAGATTTAATTTAGCCCAAGATGAAAATATTAATAATTTTTCGAATTTATTTTTGTAATTTTTCACCGCCTTTTTTAAGACTGTCGCCTTCATCTTTTAATTCTGCTAAGTCTTCTTTTAAATTACTGCGCATTGAATCTTTTTCAAGGTAGCTTTGTTCACCTGATTTTTGACTTTCTTTATTGTCGTCAATGACCATTTTATTAAATTTTGACTTTTCATCATCGTTAGCACTTCCATCTTTAATTTTTGAATTCAAATCATCCATTTCCTTATGCTTAGGATTACTTTTAATATCGTCATTCACCTTACTAATTTCCTTTCCTTTAGCTTCTTGAGCTTTTTGATTATCAGCGATTTTGTTTTTATTTTCTTCTGCGGATTTATCAAGTCTAATAGAACTTTCTTTAACCTGTTCATCTGATCTTTTGGAAGCTGAAGTTTTTCCCTCGGTTTTGGCTGCTTTTTTGGCGGTTTTATATTCACCTCTAGCTTCTTTCATGCCATCCTTATCGCCAATATCTTTTGCATCTTGATATTTGGCGAGTTTTTCAAATTTATTAATTTCTCTAGCGCTAAAATTACTTCCTTTGTCGACCGATGCCTTGACTGCGTTTTTTTCCATTTGTGCTTGAATAAGTTTTTCATCATCATTTGAGCGTTTTGATTCGGCGCCAATCATTCTTAAGCCACTTTGGATTGTGCTGGAATTTAATTCATTGGATTTTTTGGTAATTTTACCACTATCTTCAAGTTGCTTGATTGCTTCTTCTCTAGCTTTTGCACTTGGATTGCTAAATGGTTTTTTTAGTAAATCTCCTGGATTTCTAATTGCATTATCTTCACTTTTTTGAATTTCACCAGATTTGAGACTTTTCATAAAATCCTTTCTTTGACCTTCATCCATATTACTCATTGCACCTTTGATTTCCTTGTCACTAAATCCAGTATCTACGCTTGATACGCTATCTGCAAGTGATGTTCTTAAACTTCCTCCGCTTCTAACTAAATTAATACCAGCTCCAAAAATATTGCTTCCACCATTACCTCTAAAACCTTTTAAATTCATTAATCTGTCAACATCTTTTTGACTTTTTCCACTGCCTTTGGCATATTCGATCATTGCATTTTTTTTGACCTCCATTAATTTCTTTTTCTTGTCGCCTTCACTCATTTTTGCAAACTCAGCTGCATTTTCTTGTTTATATTTTGATACGGCATCATTTCCAGCTTTTGCCATATTGGCGATGTCAATTCTATCATTTTTATTTTGCTGTCTTTTTTTCTTGCGAGCCATTTTAGCATCAGCACCAGAGCCGAAGACCTCTTTATCAACCGTTCTCAATACTTTATTTCCTCCCATTTTATCGAATGCTTTACTGCCAAGTTGTTTAGCCTTGCCAATTGCCTGATTAACTCCAGCTGATACTCCAGCACCAAGAGATGAAGCTTGAATTCCTCCAGATAATTGAGCTGCTAAATCCGAAATTGTGCTTAAAAACGATCTCATAATCGTTACCATTGACCATGTTAAAATAATCATCGTTAATGAAGGTGTAGTATTTTTATATTCACCATTTACATTAACTTTATTGACATCATTAATGTAAGGTGGTGCATCTTGTATTGTCCAATAAGAAAATACCGACATTGAAAAGCCAAAACTATTTATATTCCATACGCTATCCCAACAAATCCTGTAGCTTAGGGCCATTTTAGTGACCATATAAATTATTGAATTAAAAATATTTAGGGTAAAAATTACGAAAATTTGTTGTAATGCAAATCCAATCAAAGAATTTAGCCAGTTATCAAAAAATCCTTTGGTTTGTTTAAATAAAATAAAAATGAAAAAGAATGGACCAATTACAAATAATACCGTCGTGAAAAACTGCGCTGTTAAATACAACAACACCGCATTTGAGGCGGCGTAAACATATGTTATGGCACAATAATATAAAATTACGCAATAAAGAATTCCAACGAAATTATAAAATAACAAAGCAGTTATTTTTTTATGAACAACATCATTAATTAAATAAAGTCCAAGAACTCTATCTACCGATTCAAATAAAGGAGATTTATCTCTAAAATTTCCCGAGTTTAAGGCTGAGTTAATTTGTTCGCCATCAGAGAAGATTGATGCCATTAAAAAGGTTAGGAAGTCGGCGCCATCTTTGAAGAAGGTTACAAAGAATTTTTCAAAAAATATCCATCCAGCTGAAGGGCTGGTAAATAAATAAATTAAACCCATTTTTAATAATCGATTCATTATTTCTGATTGTTTCATTTCAGAAACACCCATCATAAAACCCAATCCATAAAATGTAATCATCAAAACCATGGATAAACTTAAGACGGATTTGAAAATTGGATTGTTGGTTATGTTGGTATAAATTCGTTTTGCTTGGTTTTCTTTTTCCATAGGTTTTGAAGCTATTTTGTAGGCTACAAAAATCCGCAAAGGTTTATTACAAATTTGCCCAGGTGATTCATTGGATAAATCAGAAGTATAAGACGATACATAGTTATAACCAAAATCATTAGACATTGTTGCGGATGGATTTGATGTGGCTTTTAGGGTAAATGAACAAGATTTTTTCTTTATACAATTAAGTACTATATTGTTTCTAAGATTAGCGGTTGAGGAAAAACAGTTGCGACTTGTGACATTTCCACTTGCATCGACTGTGCCAATATCTACTTTATTATCGCTTCTTAAATCTCCGATAAAAGCACCTACATAAGCAATGACACAGCCATTACTATTGGCACACTCGCCATCAGTTTTGGGTGGAATATTTGCATTAATCGTGTATGTGGTAATTGAAGTGGCGGGATCGGTTGATAAATTTTGATTAAACGATCCCTTCCAAGTTCCAACAATATTTTCGCCACTAAGATTAAATATGTTGGATTCGGTAAAGACGGTGTTAATATTCACACTCCTAACTGATGAAGGATATATCCTGTAAACTATATTATAAAATGATCCTTCAGCTGATAAATCTAAGGTTTCATCTTTATCTTTTGAATAACCGTCGAGCTCTTCCATAACTGGGCTAATAATGCTATTAACTAAGTTGGCTATTCTAGTTTTTTCAGGATTCATCACTCTAATTTTTACATCATATTTTCCGCTATTGTTAAAATATGGGTCAGCACAATAATAATTTTTTGTGCAATTTTCTTCTTGGTCACTGCAAGTGCCTTTGTCTTTACCATCCCACATTAAATTTATAGATTTGGATCCATTGCAACCTGGGCTAGTGCTTAAACAACTAGCTCCAGTTGATCTTATACAATTAGTTTTTTCATTATCAATGATTTTAAAGGAAAGTCTGTTGTCATCAATAGAGCCTTGATTATTTAAACAAAGAAAATTTGCCCCAATAAACGGTTGATTTCCTCCAGTGCAATCATAGCTTAAATCTAGGGTTCCGATTTGATTGGTTATCCTAGTTAAATTTCCAAGTTCATTAAAACTATAATTGTTGCTTGGATTAATTAAACCTGTATCGCTAGTAAATGAAATTATTTTTGGAACCAAATTTATGTCGGTAGCTGCTATAGGATTGGAACGAATTAAATTATCGGAATTGTCATATCCAGAACATATACCCGATCCATCATCATGGCATGGAACCACAGACAATCTTTGACCATTTAAAAATTTAGAACTTGAGGAAGGAACTAATTGAACTTTACTTAAGTCTTTAATTAATGGTTTATTATCATTAAAATTGTAGAAAACATTATTAATGAAATCGATATTATAGGAGCCTATGTTAGAGGCTGATGGGTTAATTGTGGTTAAGTCAATAGCATTAGTAATTAAGGTAACTTTAAGATATCCATTGCTTGTAAGGAAGGTTGAGTTTTTAGTGTCGTAATAATTTTTTGTGGTCCACGGGCTATTTTCTTCATTATAGGAAAGTGGATAGAAATTTCCATAACTATTTACAAATGGTTTTAAATAATCTATACCTTTGTTTTTTAATTCGGGAACTTCCATTCTATCAACTACAGCAGGACTAAGTGTATAAAAATCATATAAACTTCCAGTGTAATTTTCTAAATCATAGCATAAGTCCATTGGTGTTGAGTCGGTAGAAAGGAAATTAGTTTGAAGCTTGGAAATATTTGCATTAAGACATGATTTGCATTTATCAAAAGTCATGAAATTAGTTTTATCTGAAGCTGAGAGTGCATCATATGTTGCAAAATATTTTGATGTTGTGGCGGAATAAAAATTAGAGAAATTTTGACAAATTGAAGCGCTATTTGCTGGGCAAGTGACGTTGCATTTTATATTAATTTTGTCATAAATTGTTTTAAATGACAAAGGGCTTGTTCCAGCTGTCGTTTGATAATCAAAATTGGTAATTGAAGAAATATTTGGGCAATTAATTGGTGCAGAAAAAACACCGTTGGTAATTGATGGTTTGCATGATGTGGTTTTAATTTGCTCTTCGGTTGGAAGGCATTCGGTTGGGCAAAAATTATTATTAATTGTAGTATCGGTATTTTTATAATCATTACACAAACTATAATCAGTAGAGCATCCTTGAACAACATTATCAACAATTAATAAATTTTTACAATCATTGCTTGAGGTGTAATCTTCGTTAACATTTACTTTTTTAGTAACTTGTTTATGACATAATACTGCGGGTTTTGGTTTTTTTTCAATGTAAAAACCAACTCCACAATTTATGTCATAAGAAACCCCGCTAGAGTTAAATGTATAATTCTTATCCCATATATCGGGCTTGATTAGGAGTTGTTGTCCTTTTCTTAAATATATTCCGCGATTACTATTGTTATCATTATTTAAAACATAGGTGTTGTTATTTGAAAACTCATATGTTCCATCAGGATTTTTAATATTAATACTCATATTGCAATTACTGAGATTCGAAAATACTGAGGTAGAAACAGTGCCATCAATTGGAATCAAATCACCATTTATTCTGATATTGTAATAATTGACATGACCAAATTTTACATAGCCAGATATGTTATTTGGAATTGAATAATATGGATAAAAATGTAATTCAAAAATACAGCTTGAGTTAATATCCGCTTGATCATCTCCAGGTATATCTTTTTTTTCAATTAATATTTTTTGACCCGAAGTCATTTTTAAACTTTTGTAGGTATATCTTATATTTGATGGAACCGCAAAGTTATTAATAATTACTGAATCAGTCTCATTAACCATAGATGTAAAGTTAACAGAGTTGTCTGGAGATAAATCAAATTCGTTGAGAATTGCAAATCTTGGTTTGGTATTGGCATTAAGAAAATAATCTCTACATAGATTAAGGGCTGGATTTTCTGGCGAAAGAACAAGCCTTACTTCGTAATCCATAAATTGATTTGGGGGTGTAAGTGATGTTGAAATGGTATTTGCAAGGAGATTTGAGGATATATTTTTTTTGTAATCGGTATTTTCAATTGGACGATTTGAGGAGAGAGGAAATTCATCAAAACCTAAAAGAAAACCAGAATCATTATATTTAACATTTTTACCATTGATATTGTTGTCAATTTGAAAAGCTTTGCTTATTAATCTATTGTAATATGTGAAATTATCGGGCTCCTGACTTCTTGACACATATTTATCTGGATCATCATCGTCTACATTGCTACAGCCTGCTTTGATATATCTTGTGGTTCTAGTGTTATACCAATTTGTATTTGGTTCTAGGCTGCAAGCTGCCAAATATGGTTTTACCATGATAGGAATCAATGAATCATTGCCAATTTCTGGAATCGTAGGTGTTGGAATAAAATAGGCGAAAATTCTTTTGGAGCCGTTAACAATCCCTGGATGCCTTGATTTTAACTCATTATTTTTTAATTGAGATATACTTGATACAGTTTCCGAAGAGGGGTAGGAATTAAAAGTTGGATTTTGAAAATAAGATACAAAGTTTGAAACTGATGCCCTTTCAGTATTAATTCCAAAATCGGCAGAAATTTTAAATTTAATTTGATCATTTGCTGAAATTTTCATAAATTTAGTTTTGTCTTCAGTAGGGAGTTCATCAACTAAATCATCTTTTTGCAATTGTAAAATCTCCCCACCTTTTTCACCGATTTCTATTTCTCCAGTGGCTGTTATCATAATTTTAGTATTCTCGTAAATTTTAAATTCGCTATCTCCAACTTCTTTCCAATTGGGTTCAGATAAGCTTCTTGAGCTTGGAATTGAATAATTAGAGCGAGTTGCATAATTTCTTTGTTTAACTGGATTATTTTTGCATTTAGCTTCGCATTCCTTTGCACATGATAATTTTTCACCGTCGCTTGATTTTGAAGAGCAATTCTCTAGCATAATACACCCTTTAAATAAAATTGGTTGATTTGGGTTATCATATTTTAAGGCGGTATTAAATTTACATAATCCGCTAGTATTGTTGGAATAAACTGAAATGTTTTTTACATCATATTCACCAAAGTCATCTGCTTCTATACAGCCAGAATCTGAACAGGAGTTAATCGATAAAAATAAAAATAAGATTAATAAATTTTTTGATGAAGTAATTTTATGGCAAAATGAGGCAAATTTTTTAATGATGTAAAATTTTTTTAGTTCAATCATTTTTTATCATTAATTTTGTCTTTATATTTATCAATAAATTTTTCCATAGTTTCGGCATTATTGACTTTACTAAATTCTTTTAAAACTTTTTTTGCATCTCTAAAATTATTATTTTCATTAGTGGTTTCGCTATTTATTAACCTTTTAAATGGGATTGCCGCTACAGCAATTCGCTTAATAATATTTTTTTCTCGATAATTATTTACGGCTTGTTCATTCTTTTGAATAAAATTTTGTAATTTTTCCTGCTTTTCATTTTTGCCAGAGCCATCGATTTTTTCTAAAATTTTATCGCCCGATTGTGATTCTTTTTGAATTGCCTTGTCAATTGAAGCAATTCTATTATCAATTTCAAGATTAGCTTTATTTAAATCTTTTTTGTATTCTTTAACTTCTTTTAATTCTGGAGATAGTCTGCTTTCAACTAGTTTTTCTGCCTTTTCTTCCATAGATTTGAATTTAGATTCTCTTGTTGTTGATGTTGCTGAACTAAATTCTTTGGCAAGCTTAATAATATCTTTGTCGGTGCTTTCACTGACTTTTTTCATAAATTCTTCATCATTTTTGATATTTTGTCGATTTTTAATTTTATCTTGAAGTTCAGATGCTAAAGCAAAGTTTTTACTTTCTTGGGAATCGCCTTTTTTAAATTCCTCAATTCCCTTTTTAAGGTCTTTATCTACATCTTTTAATTGAGATTCAATCTGACTTTTTGAAAGTGGAACTGCTTGATCTTGATTTGGTGATTTGATATCGACTCCATTTTTAGCAATTTCGGCTTTATTTTTGTTGAGTTGATCGATTTTAAAATCTTGATTTTTTTGAAATTGATCCAATCTTTTTTGTTCCTTATCCTTGCCATCCTTATCTTTTGATGAAACAAAGTTTTTGGCAGTGTCGACAACATTCTTTAATGAGGCCTTAATATCTGAACCAGTTTTAGATTTTCTTTTGGCGTCATCTAATTCTGAGAAGCTTTTTAAGTTTTTAACAACTTGACTTGAAGTAATTTTAGGTTTCTCGTCAAAGCTTCTTCGGTCTTTGGCGATTTGTTGCATTCTTTCATTAATTAATTTGTTATCTTCTTTGCTTCTAATTGCGCCCTCAATAAAACTAGGGGTAATGCTTTGGAATCGGTCAATTTTTCCTTCTTTTTTTAATTGATCAATTGCTTCTTTTTTCAAATCACTTCCACCTACCGCTTCCTTGACTTGTTTACCTAATGATTTTGCGCCTGAAGATATTCCAGATGCTATTGCCTTGGTGCTTTTTATAGGGTTTGATATTGCTTTAATTCCAGCTTCGGGAAGTTTTGCAACATTACCAATTGCCGATCTTGCTTGCTCTAATCTTCCTTTATTGACATGGATAGTGCCATTTTCGACTGCTTTCATAAATTCTTCTTTTTCTTCTTTGTTCATTGATTTCATGGCAGCAATAGCATCATCTTTTGAAAATGAGGTATCTGCCATGCTTTTTCCTTTCATCTCTTTGTCATTGGCGGAATTAAATAATGCTCCATCTTTAGAAACTGCTTGTCTAGCCGCCTGAGCTGCGCCCATAAGAACATTTGTTCCACTGTAATTCAAGCCTTTCATGTTCATTATTTGATCAACATTTTTAATGCCATTATATTCCGCATAATTGCTTATAGCATTATTTCTGACATTTTCTAAAGTTTTTTTCTGTTCGGCTTGAGACATACCAGCAAGTTTTAAAGCATTTTTCTTTTTGAAATCATCAACCGCTGATTTTCCAACTGTATTTAATGTTGCCTTAGTTTTAATCATTTCTTTGATATTATCCATCTTGGCTTTTCGTTCTGAATCAGCAATTTTTCCAGAGTCAAATAAGAATTTATCGGCACGATCTACGAGTTGACCAGCTGTCATGGAGTAGACTTTTGAAGCTATCCCTTTTGCCATACCTAAAGCTTGGTTTCCGACTGCCTTGGCATCTGCTCCGATTTGAGTTGCCTTGAGTCCACCTGCCAATGATACTGCTAGATTTGAAAAGAAATCGGTAAATTTTTTCATTATTCCAACTATAATATATAATGAAATAAATGAAATTAAGGAAGGCATATTTTGGGTATTTCCAAAACTCTCTTCAGGGTCGCTATCGCCAAAAACTGAAGTTGAATTTGTTCCAGATACGGTCCAAAAATTGAATAGAGCAACTGTGGTTAGAATAATATTTAGTTTCAGAACTTCTGTCCAGCAAACCCTATAACCAAGAGCATTTTTTAGAAATACTTCTATGATTCCATTAAAGAATGATATAACCAAAACTAAAAATATTTGTTGAAGTGAGAAGCCAATTAAGGCCTTAACCCAATTATCAAACATATCTTTAGTGATATTAAATAATAAAAATATAAAGAAAAATGGACCAATAACCAAAAGCACAATTGTGGTGATTTGGCAAGTTATAAATAATAAGATGGTATTAGCGATGGCATAGATATAATTAATAAATGTATAAACCATCAAAAGGAAATAAACCCAGCCAAAAATACTAGAAAATAACAATGCTCCAACTTTACCAACCACCGCATCTGAAAATAATATTGTTAGAACTCTATCAGTGCTTGCAAATAAAACCGATTTATCAGAATAATCTCCAGCAACAATTTTATTGGTTATAGATTCGGCATTGCCAAAAACTAATGCAACACTAAATGTTAGATAATCAGTTGCCGAGGTAAATAATGCTACAAAAAATTTGTTATACCAAACCCAACCAATTGAAGGCGAAATAAACAAATAAATGAAGCCAATCTTAAATAAGATTTTCATAATTTCGGAATGCTTAATTTCTGAAACCCCCATCAAAAACCCAAGTCCATAAAAACTAATGCTCATAACTACAGCAATGCTTACGACAGATTTGAAAAGCTGATGAGATGTTAATTTTAAATAAAAACTCTTTAACATCCCTGGGGAATATTCATTTACATTTGGAGTGTTTGGATCATCTTGAGTTTCAAAAAATATTGGTGTGATAATTTTTAAAATTTGATTTACTATACCAGCAGATCTGTCATTATCGAATTTATTTACAATTATATCTACTTCATATTTTCCAGAGTTATTGAAAGTAATATATCTTCCAGCGCTATTGGAGGGAGCGGGATCAATATCTTTAATTCTGAAGGTTAGTTTGTATTTATTGATTTCGTTCGCATTGCCCAAATCATTTCTGAAGCAAAACCAACTTTTGTTAAGATAAAAACTTGCTGGTTGATTACATTTAAGGGCATTACCCCAGTTAGATTCTGGGTTTGCTGATGATGTGTCGTTTTTAAAATCTAAGGTTCTCTCCATTGTTCCATTTGGATTAATTTTTATAAAGTTCTTCTGGGTTGAACCTGTTTGTGAATAGTTTTGTGAATATAAAACGGTTATATTGCTTGCATGATTGTAATCGGTTGAACTCATCTCGTTACAATCAATACTAGTTGATGAAGACTCTTTGCAAAGAACAACTTCTAAATTCTGACCATTATTGTATGTTTTAATATCTGGTGTATATAGGGTTACGGTTTGATTATCGGCTGCTAGACTTGGAAATGAATTAAAATATTGATTATTGACTCTAATTAAAGTTGCCTCTTGATTAGTAATTAGAGGAATATTTTCGATTTTCCTTAACGAAGCATCAGGATGTTTTTCATAAGAATTTAAATTACCATAATCAATACCATCATAGGTTTCATAGTATTTTAAATCCTCAATGCTGTAATTTTTTTTAAAATCATCATCAAAAATATTTAATCCTAAATCAACTCTATTTTTAATTAGACGGTAAGAACTAAATTCAGAAGATTTAGAAAAGTCGTAACAATTATTTAAAGTTACGGAAATGAATTTACTAATTGTATTGAGATCATCTTTTTTTACTGCACGACAATTATCGCACATCTTTTGAGTTGAATAGTTGCAAGTCACATTTTCATTTTTGGTTGTACAATTTCCTTGTGAACAACAAGGTTGAACATTACATTGCTTTGCTTCAGTTTCGTCTCTGCAAGTATTAATATTTGAACAACAAGTTGGCTGAGGATTTGATGGTTCTCGATAATAAGATGCGCATGTTTGATCTTCTGGTGGCTGTTCAGTGCATGTTGGGGTGCCAGTTGAACTATATACACAACTAACTTTTGCACATTTACTTGCCGACATACAATAAATTGAACCGTTAGTTGGAGTTGGATTGGTCAAAGCAGAATTTCTGATTGTTTCGGTAGCACAATCAACAGTCGATAAACAGCTTAAAGTAGTTGGATCAGTAGTGCTTGAACTTATGATATTTGAATTCAAAGTGTTAGTTGTGGAATCAACTTGTATTTGAACTGTAGAAGTTAAGGAGCCATAATCAATTTTGCAAGATGGATTAGACACGGTTTTTGCAGAGGAATTTGCGGTATTAAAACACATTAAAGCGGGTCTTGAGTTTATTCTAAAAAACATTCCAAAGCCACATTTTTTTGTTATATTTGAACCGCCATTGCTAAAAGTTATATTTTGTTGATAAGTTTCTGGAAGTATGCGAATTTTTTGTCCTTTTCTCACATAAATATCTTGGGTGGTAAAGCTTGAAGATACCGATATATCGCTTAAAGGATCCAATCCGCTTGTGTTGAAATTACTATTATACTCATAGAAATGAGATATCTGCTCCGTTGCTGGTGATGTAGTGTTGTCATAGAAAAATTCAGTATCACAATCTCCAAGATTTGATTTTATACATTTCTTTCCATTAGGATTGATTATTCTTGCCTTTAGATTGCATGTTTGACCAGTTATATTTTTAATAGTTACAAAGCCACTTTCTAAAATATTGATTTCCTTAAACTGAAATTTTTTAAAGACAATTCTTTCGCAACCTGTCTTGCTGGTAACTGTTAATTTTGATAAGGAAGGAATGGTAATTAATCTATTATTTGATGGATAATAATCGCTATCGACAAAGGATGAATTATTGTTTACGGTATAACCATTATAGCGGATATATTTTTCAGTATTTGCGCTATTGGTCACTGTAAAATTTATTGAGCAACTTCCAGTTCCAATATTTTGAAGAACTAAATACTCATCTTCAGTGGATAAGTTTAAAATTTCATTATTATCCGCTAAATTTTCAGTTGAAGCAAATGCCAGGGAGTTGTTAACATCATTGACATTTAGATATCCGATCTTACTTGGAGATACTGGGCATTTTGGATCGTTTTGAAGGTTTGAGCTATTCATTAAATATGATATACTGCAAGTTGATGCAATATCAGCATAGGCTACTGGATTTTTTCTACTCATCAATATAACTTTTGAATAAAATTCATAAGTTCCAGCCTCACTAGTTTTCATGTTAAATTTGACATTGTAATTAGTGTTTGGATTAATTAAGCTATTGACCGCCCAGCTTGGTTGAGTTTGATTGACATTCGATAAAATATTAACTGGTATAACCGTTTCTTCACCTAAAACAACTTGACCCTTTACTTTTATAGAAATCATAGTATTGGGTTCGATGTCAATTCCTTTAAGAGTTTCGGTTGAAGGTGTAGTTGAAGTCCATCTTGGTTCAACCATTAATTGCATACAACCATCTGCACAATCTTCATAACAATTAACTCTATCTTGACCAGATTTATTATAACATGCCCTAGAATCTAGTTTGGCTCGAGAATTTTCGTAATCATTAATTGATGTAGTATTCCCAACAGTTTGCTTGGTATAATCAATAAATCCAAGTAAACAATATTTTAAAAGTGAAACCCGATTATATGGAGATCCTTCTAAACTTTCAATTGCTGTTTTAAAATCCTGACTTGATTTATTTTCATATTCAGGGATTGGATAACATTCATTTTTTTTATTTGGAGATGTTAGATATATTGAGTCATAAGGATATACGGTAATTCTGGCTTTATTGGTATTGCCAAAATCTCCAGCTTCAATACAGCTTTCAGGACCTTCACATGCGGTAAAAAATAAAATAAGGCAACAAATTAAAACTCTTAAAAATATCAATTTTTTTTCAAGAGATTTGGAAAATTCTAAAGATGTATTTAAATGAATTTTTGTGATAAAATTGTCAAAAAAGAATTAAAAAAATTTTCATTAAATTTTAATAAAAAAATAAATTTTAAGCAACTTTTTTTATTAAAAAATAATCTTACAAATTTTTTCACATTCATTTAAGGTTTTTATCTTGAATTCATTGATTTCGTCGTGGGTTGATAAAGAGGACAGGGCGTAATTATTATTAAGTAAAAATTCTATAAATTTTTGGTGTTTTTTTGAGGTTATAAAACCATCATTAAAAATGATAATTTTTTTTCCTAAACTACAAGCTTCAGAAATCATTGAAATGGAATCTCCAGAAGCAATAATTAAATCGCAATGAAAAATAAAATCATAATATGGGTTGTGATCTTTTAATAAATTATAATCATAAAAAAAAATCGAATCACTGCAATTTTTTAAAAAAAATTCATTAATTTCGCTTGGGGTTCTTCGACTATTTAAAATATGGGTTGAGGATTGAAATTCTTGAGTAAATTTTTTTACAATATTGAACATATTTTCAGCCGAATTTAAAGGAAATTTATAATTTTTGGTGTTGCCACCAACTAAAACTAAAATAATTGGCTTGGTAAAATTTTTAATTTTATTGGCAAAATCTTCGTTTAAATTTTTTGAAATATTTTTAAGATTCTTGCTCAAAGAGCCGATAAATTTAATAATATTTTGGTTTTTTTGAAATTTTTTTGGTATATTATCGTGAAAAGGCAATAGCACAAAATCAAAATAATTAAAATTTATTTCTGGTTTTAAAATTTGAATAATTTTTGCCTTTGCTTGCGTTTTTTTTTGATAAAAACTTTGCAAAAAAAGTGCCGTTGGAGCAGATTTTCTGCCTGCCGAAATGATGTAATTTGGGGTAAAATCTAGATTTGTAAGTGATTGCAGTGAATTTTTTGTTATCCTTATCGGTGATTTTGAAAAAATAAAATTTGGTAAAAATTTTAAAAAATTATATTTTTGTTGGATTATTTGATATTTTAATCCAGATTCTTCAGCTAGAGCAACTGCTTGAGAATAAGTGCCAACCCTGTCATCAGCTATGATTAAAATTTTATCATCTTTTGCCATAATTTAATTTAGAAAATAAATTTTTTGCGACATTTGGCGAAACGAATTTTGAAATATCGCCATTTAATTTGGCGATTTCTTTTACTAATTTTGAGGCAATAAAATGGTGGTTTTCAGATGCTGGCAAAAAAATAGTTTGTATATTGTTATCAAGCTTGGAATTCATGCCAAACATTTGAAATTCATATTCAAAATCCGATACAGCTCTAAGTCCTCTAACAATAATTTTAGCATTTTTTTGCTTGGCAAAATCAACCAATAATCCTTCAAATTTTTCGACAATAATATTATTTGCAATTTGTGAAATTTCTTGATTGATAAGTTCAACTCTCTCATCCATTGAAAATAAAGGATTTTTATTGCTATCTTTGGCGGTGGCAATAATTAATAAATCGAATAGTTGCGAGGCTCTTTTGATGATATCAATATGACCAAAGGTGATTGGGTCAAAAGTTCCAGGATAAATGGCAATTTTCATAATTAATTATATAAATTTTAAAAATAAATAATAATTTTATTATTGTTTTTAATAATTAAAATGCAAACATTTGAACAAAAGAATTTTACAATAATTTTATTATGAAAATTACCATCTTAACAATTGGCAAATTTGATAAATCGCCACTGCTGGAATTATATAATTTTTATCACAAAAAATTAAAAATCAAAGTTGATTTAATTGAGCTTGAGGTCAAAATTAGTAATAATTTTGAAATTAGTAAAATCAAGAATTTAGAAGCTTCGCATTTAAAAAAATATTTTCCAAAATTTCAAAAAATTATCGCTCTTGATGAAAAAGGTGATGAATATTCAAGTCAAAAATTTGCAAAATTACTCGATAATTTTGCAACAAATTCTGCAAGTGAAATTTTATTTGTAATTGGCGGAGCTTATGGTTTAGATGATGATATAAAAAAACAGGCCGATTTAATTATTTCACTTTCTAAAATGACTTTTCCACATCTTCTTGCTCGAGTTATTTTAATTGAACAAATATATCGTGCTTATTTGATTAACCAAAACCATCCTTATCATAAAGATTAGAATTTAAAATAATTTCTTGGTAAATTTAAATTTAATTCGGTTGGTCGGCGACAACTGTAAGCCATCTTGAGCGCGCTCTGGTTCTTTTGGCATCAATCATTCCGCGCATTTTTTGTCCGCGTTCTCTAAGATTTGTTCCGCCTCGCCATTTTTGGTGATTTTGTGTTTCTTGTTTGCGTTCCTCTTTTTGGCGTTCTTGGTTTTGAGAGTGGTTGCGAGCAATTTTTTCTTTTCTGGCAATAGCTCTTTCTCTGGCATTGCTAACTACTGTTTCGCGATTAATTTTGGCTAGTCTTTGATGATGCATTATGATGTTGTCAACGAATCTTCGACGCTTGCGATTAGTAATTTTTCGGATTTGTGCTCGGCTAAATCCTCTTCTGCGGACATTGCGTTTAAACATTCCAAACAAAACATGTCCAAGACTATGACCAGCCAACTCATAAACTAGCATTGGGTTTGATGCCATAAAGGTTGTTGGACTAAAGGCTATGGAGCCGATTGTTGGCAATGAAATAAACATCTTATTTATTTACCTATACAAAATTTTGAAAAAATGATATCTAACATTTCATCAATATTAAATTTTCCATTTATTTTTGCAAATTCATTTAAGCAAATTCTCAAATTTTCTGCAGAAATTTCGATTTGATTGTTAATATCGAAGGTTTGAAGTTGTTGCAAAATGTTTTTAATAGCTTGTCTATAGCGTTCTTGAGTAATAACGCAAAGGTTTGACGAAGGTAACATTTGTTGAATTTTTTCTTGGATTAAATTAATCAATTCTTCAATATTAATTTTTTCTAAAATAGAAATTTTAACAATTTTTTTTGAAGAATTTAAATCTTTTTCAATTAATGAAAGCGAATCTTCGGTAAATTTTTTATCGATTTTATTAATTACAATTATAGTTTTTTCGGAAATAAAATCTTGGTTGATAATGGGGTTTGAACCATCAATTAAATATAAAATAATATCGGCATTTTCTGCTTTATTTATTGCCCTTTTAATGCCTTCAATTTCTATAATATCGTTAGAAATTCTAATTCCAGCGGTGTCGGCGATTTTTACTGCAATTCCTCCAATATCAAGATGAACCTCCAAAACATCGCGGGTAGTGCCTGCAATTTCTGAAACAATTGCCACTTCACTATTGGCAAGTAAATTTATTAAACTAGATTTTCCAACATTTGGAGCGCCAATTATAGCTAAATTGATGCCATTTTTAATTTTTTCACCGATTTTATTATCATTCAAATGATTTTGAATTTCGGATGTTAGCAAGGCAATTTTATCTTTGATATTTTGATAAATAGATGCTGGTAAATCATCTTCAGGAAAGTCAATAAGGGCTTCAATGAAGGCAGAAATTTCTAGTATTTGTTGTCGCCATTTGTCGTAAATTTTGCCAAGATTACCTTGGAGTTGTTGCATAGCTTGGCGGTGCTGGGCCTTGGTTTCGCTGGCAATTAAATCAGGAATGGCTTCGGCTTGAATTAAATCAATCTTACCATTAAGAAAAGCTCGCTTTGAAAATTCTCCAGCCTGCGCATGTCTTACATCTTCAATATTTGCAAGAGTCAAAAAAATTTGATTGATAATAAAGGGTGAATTGTGAACGCTTATTTCTACAACATCCTCGCCAGTGAAACTTTGAGGATTTGGAAAAAATGTGATCAAGGCTTCATCTAAAATTTCATCAGAATTTTTAATTTTAAGTTGATGAAAATAACAAAATCTTGGAGTAATTTTTTTCTTAAATCCAAATTCTTTAATGCAATCAAATGCTTTTGCTCCAGAAATGCGAATAACGGCAACGCTTGATGCATGAGGTGAAGAGATGAGTGCAAAAATTGTCGACATTTTATTTATGGATAAATTGCACTAAATTTTAAGCCTTCATTTTCATCAAAACCAAAGGCAATATTCATATTTTGAACAGCCTGTCCTGAAGCCCCTTTGCATAAATTATCGATAACGCTAACCAAAATAATTTGATTAGAATTTCTACCTTTTTTGGCGGTAATTACACATAAATTGGTGCCAGCTACATCTTTGATATTTGGCTCGCCATCAATAATTTCAACGAAATATTCGCTTTCATAAAAATTATTTAAACAATTCTGAATATCGGCAATTTGAAAATTATCATTTAAATTTGCATAAATTGTAGAAATAATCCCACGATTAATCGGTAACAAATGCGGAGTGAATTCAATTTGCAATTTAGCGCCATTGGCAATTGATAATTCTTGTTCGATTTCGCCAATATGACGATGTTTGCCAATCGAATAAGCTTTTACCGATTCATTTACTTCGCAAAATAAATTACCAATTTTTGCACTTCTTCCCGCTCCTGAAGTTCCTGATTTTGAATCAATAATTATATTTTGTGCTGAAATCAACCGATTTTTTAACAGTGGGATTAATGGAAGTAATGCCGATGTTGGGTAGCAACCAGGGCAGGCGATGATTTTGGCATTTTTAATTTTATGACGATTGATTTCTGGCAAAGCATAAACCGCTTGGCTTTGTAAATCTTTGGCGATATGCTCGTGATCATACCAAAATTGATAATCATCTGGATTGCTTAAGCGAAAGTCCGCCGATAAATCTATAATTTTTAAATGAGAATTTTCGGGATTGGCCAAAATTTCTTTAAAAGTTGCTTGCGATTGAGTGTGAGGAAGGCAACCAAATACTACATCAATATTTTTAAAATTATTTTCTTCGATTTTGGTTAAATCTGGCAAATTAAAATGAATCAAATGGGGATATAATTGAGAAATTTTTTGACCAGCATTTGAATTGGCAATTAAGGCTTTAATTTCAACTAAAGGATGATTAAGTAAGATACGAATCAGCTCACTTCCTGTGTATCCTGAGGCTCCAATAATGGCAATTTTGATTTTTTTCATATATGTAAAATTAATTAAGTCTTGGATTGGATTTGCGATAATCTTTTGGCAATTCAAAACTGCCTTGCCAAATTCCAATTTTAGAAGCCTTTGCTTGATTTTCAAGGGCATTCATTTCTGCGCTAGACTCGGTAAAATTATAAATTACCGCCATTCCATTTTTAATAATTTCAGCATTAATTGAAAGTTTTTCAAGGTAACAAATTCCTAAAAATCTATCATATTTATCTTTTGATGCATAGGTGCATCGCACTTTTTTGCCAGCAATTAGTTTTTGCAAAAAATCTCTTGAATTTATTCCGCAATTATATTCTAAATTTTCTTTATCGAGGCATTTCTGCTTGTATTCTGGGGCATCTAGCCCAAATAATCGAACTTCTTTATTGCCGACCTTGATTGAATCGCCATCTAAAACTTTGGCCTTACCAGAAAATTCCTTATCAAAAACTAAATGTGATTTGACTCGGTAAATACTGTCGTAACTATATGAACTTTTAGAAATGGCGATTAGGTAAAAAAAGCAACAAAACCAAGCAAATAAAGCGCTTGAAATTGTTACTAAAATGGGTTTTAACATAAGTTTATTTGCGAACTAAATTGTGGTAATCTTCCATTAAATCAAGCGTCATTTGTGCTGGATTTGGGTAAAGGTAATTTTCAATTGAGCCAATTCTGGTGATTTCCGCTGCCGTTCCAGTTAGGAAGCAATCTGTAGCATCACCAAGTTCATTTGGCATTATATGGCGTTCAACAACTTTGATATTGCGTTTTTTGGCGATATCAATAATAGTTTGTCGAGTTATACCGTTTAAAAAACAATCTGGGGTAGGGGTATGAAGCTCGCCATTTTTCATAACTAAAAATAAATTGGCTCCTGTTGCTTCGGCCAGATATCCGCGATAATCAAGCATGATAGCATCATTATAGCCATCGCGTTCAGCTTCGTGTTTTGAAATTGTGCAAATCATATAAAGTCCAGCCGCTTTTGATTTTACTGGAGCAGTATCAGGTGAGGGGCGACGATATTTGGCAAATCGTAGTTTCAACCCAGCTTTTCTTGCTTCTTCGCTGTAATATGGTGGCCACTCCCAACAGGCAATAGCTACATGAATTTTGTTGCCTTGTGCGGATATTGCCATTTTTTCAGACCCACGAAAAGCAAAGGCTCGCATGTAGCCATCGGCAATATTTTGTTTTTTTAGAATCAATTTTTTGGCTTCATTAAGTTCTTCAACGCTATAAGGAATTTTAAAATCCAACATTTGGGCTGAATCATGAAGTCTTTGACTATGCTCGGTAATTTTAAAAATTTTTCCACTATAAATTCTTTCACCCTCAAAAACACATGAAGCATAATGTAATCCATGATTTAGAACATGCACCTTGGCATCGTTCCAGTTAACAATTTCGCCATTTTGCCAAATGTAACCATCTCTTTTATCGAATGGGATAATATTCATAATTATTAATAAAATTTAATTTTTTAAGGAAATTCAATATTCAATTTATTTTATTTTTTGTTTTTAGCAATGCAATGTCATTTTCAATCATTTCAAAAATAATTTTATCTAAATTTTGAGTTGGTTGCCAGTTTAACTCTCGAATAATTTTTGAATTATCGCCTAAAAGTTGAATTTTCGGCGATGGACGGATAAGATCAGGATTAATTTTTATAAAATCACGATAATCTAAATTTAAATAACCAAAAGCAATTTCCAAAATATCAATAATTTTATAAAGTCGCTTTGAAGCGATAATATAATCTTGGCAATATTGACTTTGCAACATCAAATACATGGCTTGAACATAAGCTCTGGCATCGCCAAAGTCGCGAGCAGAATTGATATCGCCAAGCTCCAATTTTTCATCATTTTTTATCTCGCAACAAGCAATTTTAGCTACATATTGAGTAATTTTTCTGGTTATAAATATTGCATTACGCCTTGGTGATTCGTGGTTATATAAAATTCCACAACAAGCAAAAATTTTATTTTTTTGGCGAAAATCTTTTAAAATTTCATAGGCTTTTAATTTAGATTTTCCATAAATGCTTTGTGGAGCAAAAATCGAATTTTCATTTTGCGGAGATTGGTTTGACAATCCAAACATCTCGCTTGAACCCGCTAGAAAAAATTTTGAATTTGGAGTAAATTTATAAATTGAATTTAAAATATATTGAACTGGAATGGAGTTGATTTTAATAAAATTTTCCTCGTCCAAATTATTGAAACTAACAAAACTATTTGAAGCAAGATGATATATTTCATCTGGTAAATATTGTTGAATAATCTCTTCAATTCGCTTGTTTTCATTGAGGTCGTAATATAAAATTTCAATTAAAGATTTTATATTTTTTAAGTTAATTAAATTTGAATCTTGGTTTTTTACAGTGCCAATTATTCGATAATTTTTCCCAAGCAAAAGCTCTGCAAGATATGAACCGTCTTGACCATTAATGCCAGTAATTAAAGCTGTTTTCATGATAATAAATTTATATTTTTTTCATATGTTTTTTGTTGATATTAATATTTATAAGAGTTAAAATAAACAAATAGGTAATATTAAATTTATTAAATTCTCTTAAACCCGTCAAATAATTTATTTGAAAAAAAATAAATGTAATTGACATAGATCAAGAAATTTAATTTTTATCTAAAAAAATGAATAACCACTCGAAAAACATACCAAATATCGTCAAAAATTTGACAATATTTAAAAACATTTCAGTTTTTGAAATTGATAATATTGCTTTATTTGCAACATTAAATAATGTTAAAAAAAATAAAATTTTGTTCTTTAAAGAGCAAGAAATAAAGTTTTTTTACATTTTAATCAAAGGTTCTGCAATTCTTTTTGAAAACGACAACAAAGGTAATCGTTATATTACTCAACTTCTTGGTGAAGGCGATATTATTGGCGATGTTTTTACCAAAAATTTTGTCTTTAGTTCGTATTGCAATGAAGAGTGTCAAATTCTAGCCATCCCTATAAATTATATTTTAGAATTAACTAAAAATAATTTAGTTTTTAGCAACAATCTTCTAAAAGAAATAGTTGCAAAAAATTATAAAATTTTAAATTTACTTACCTTGCATAAATCGGTAAATGCCAAATTTAGAATCTTGCAATTTTTTCAATCACTTGCATTTGAAAATAATAAAGATAATAATGTGATTAATTTAAAATTTAGTAAAGCAGTAATTGCCTCTTACCTTAATATTAAGCCCGAAACATTTTCAAGAATTTTACAAGATCTTAAAAATTGTGGCGAGATTGAAGTTAACGGCAATGAAATCACTATTTATAATGACACAATTTACAAATATAAATTAAAATGAAATTCTTAATTTTATTGATATTATTTATAAATTTTTCATGTGCCAAAAAAGAGGTAAAAAAAGAAAATCTAAGTTTTCCAATTTACGGTAATTATTGCGGACCGCTTTATCCAGTGGCTTCAATGAAGCCAATTGCTCTTGATGAGGTAGATAATGCTTGTAAAAATCATGATAGATGCTATGAGCTAAATGGTTATTTTAATCAAGATTGCGACATGCAACTTAAAAATGA
>JBMSPZ010000004.1:0-23531 GCA_049423025.1 Rickettsiales bacterium | reverse complement strand
TATTGCGAATTTCGTTATCGTCAAACATTTGATTCATTTTTGAAGAAGCTCTGGCGATTTCTTGCAAATATAGAGATTGTCTATGATCATCAATTTTATTTTTTAATCTCGCTAAATAAATGGTAAAAATTGCTAAGACTGCGATTTGAGCGGTATAGGCTTTAGTTGAAGCCACCCCAATTTCTGGACCAGCCAATGTTCTAATTACGGCATCAGATAATTGAGCCATTGAGCTATGTGCAACATTGACGATTGATAAAATTTTTTGATTATGTGCCTTGGCGTATTTTAGAGAGGCGAGAGTGTCTGCGGTTTCTCCTGATTGCGATACAAAAATCATCAAGTTATCGTCACGAAATGGGCTTTGACGATAACGATATTCGGAAGCAATATCAACTTCAACCTCGATTGAAACAATTTGTTCGATTAAATATTTGGCAATCATGCCAGCAAAATAAGAAGTTCCGCAAGCAATAATGGTAATTTTATTAATTTTATTTAAATCAAAATTAAAATTTGGTAAATTAATTTTGTTATTAGCCAAGTCAAGATAGGTTTGAATGGTTTCTTCAAGAACTAAAGGCTGTTCATGTATTTCTTTAAGCATAAAATGATCGTAATCATTTTTGCTGATGCGATTTTTTTGTGTTTCGATAATTTTCGCAATTTTTTTTACTTCATTGCCATTTACATCAAAGATTTGAATTTGGTTTTTAAATATTAAGGCAAATTCATTGTCATCAAGAAAAATAATTTGATTGGTAATGTCGGCAAGCCCATAAAAATCTGAAGCGATATAATTTTCGTTATCACCAATGCCAATAACTATTGGTGACCCTTTTTTGGCAACCGCTATGACATTGTCATGTTCTTTAAACATGGTGGCAATTGCATAAGTTCCTGTAAGCTCTTTACTGGTGGCAATCAAGGCTTTCAAAATATCATTATGTTGTAGATAATTTTTTTCAATTAGATGGGGTAAAACTTCGGTATCGGTTTGACTTAGGAATTTAACGCCATCTTTAGTTAAATCATTTTTCAAATCTTGATAATTTTCAATGATACCATTGTGAACTACGACTACTTTTGATGAAGCATGGGGGTGAGCATTTTCTTTGCTTGGAACGCCGTGAGTAGCCCAACGAGTGTGTCCAATTGCCATCGAACTATTGATTGGGCGTTTTTTAAGGGAATTTTCTAATTTAATAATTTTTCCTTCTTCTTTTAAAATGGTGAATTTCTTTTCTTCGTAGAAAGCAATTCCAGAAGAGTCGTATCCACGATATTCAAGTTTTTTTAAGCCAGATATAATGATATCTTTGGCGTTGCTTGAGCCTATAACTCCGATAATTCCACACATAAATTTAATAAAAAGTTAATTATTACAGGAATTATATTTTTTTTAATTATTTATGTAAATTGTAATTTATTGTAAAATTAAGTAATAATTTGAAATTTTCAAATAAAAATTTACTTTTAGATTGTTATTATTTAAAAATTAGCTTAAAAATATTGCTAAAAAAACTAATGCTAAAATTAAAGAATAAATCAAAATTAATAATAAAATTTTTGTCTTGGCTTTGGCTAATGTCGTTTTTGGTTTTTCAAAATTTTTTATATGCCAAAACTAACACAGAAAATTCCGAAGCTGTTAGTGTAAAAAATTTGTTTTTTTCGTCAAATAATGAGATTGAGCTAGAGTTATCGGGGGTTGGAGAGTATAAAATATTTACATTGTCGAAGCCTGATCGCATAGTTATTGAAATTCAAAATGCTGACCAAAAAAATTATAAAAATCCAAAGAAAATTCCAGATTTTGTCAATAAAATTGAGCTTGAAGCTAAAAATAATTCAATATTTATAATTTTTTATATGACTGAAAAATTTGTTATTGAAAAAAGCGGATTTGATTATAAAAAATACATTTTACAATGTAAAATTGCCCCAAAAAATCCTCCTAAAGCTCCCGAAAAAATTGTTGAAAAAATACTAGAAAAAACTCCTGAGGCTCCCAAACCAGCTATTGAAAAAAAACCTGAAATTCCAAATCAAAACCTAAACACAAAATCAGTGGCAAATAAAATTGTTGATGAAAATCAAAATGATTTAATTGTCAAAAAAAATGAACATTCGGTGGTAAAATATAAAATTCGCAATAAAAATAAAATCGATACAAATAAAATTGATGAAAATGTTAATAAACCCACCGCGGTTTTATCTTCGCCTAGCGCATCAACCAAGAGAAAACCCGTAATTATAATTGACGCCGGTCATGGCGGAAAAGACCCTGGAACTATTGGTAATTATGCCAGAACCAAAGAAAAAAATATAACGCTTTCTTATGCTAAGGAGCTAGCAAAAAACCTAATGAATGAAAAAAAATATAAGGTCTATTTGACTCGAGATGAAGATTTTTTTATCCCGCTTGATAAAAGAGTTGCTAAATCTCGCAGAAAAAAAGCCGACCTTTTTATTTCGCTTCACGCCAATTCAATTTCCGACCCAAATGTTTCGGGTTTTTCGATTTATACTTTGTCGGAAAATTCTTCGGATAAGCAAGCGGAGCTTTTAGCGCAAAAAGAAAATCAAGCCGATATTATTAATGGAATCGATTTTTCTGGCGCTAGCAAAGAAATCACTAAGACATTAATTGATTTGGCACAAAGAGAATCTAAAAATAGCTCAGCTCGATTGGCAAAATATATTATTCATGAAGTTAAAAAAGCTGAAATAGAAATTTTACAAAATAGCCATCGCTTTGCTGGATTTATGGTTCTTACTGCACCCGATATGGCTTCGGTATTGATTGAGCTTGGCTATTTATCCAATAAAAGAGAGGAAAAAATGCTAAATAGCACCGCTTATCGTCGCCATGTAGCCCAAACTTTATCTAGCGCAATTGATAATTATTTTAACAATTATAATAATTAAAATCATGAGTATATTTTCCAAAAAAACACCTGATCAAAAAATTAAAGATGAATTTTTGAATGAAAAAAAAGCGGTTTTAGAAGGAAAAGAAACTGAGGACACTTTTTTATCAATTCCAATTTCCAATAAAAGCGCCGATGACTCAAATAATAATTTCTTATATTTTAATAACTCTGTAAATCAAACCGGTGCTCCAAGCGATATTTCGCCAGCAATGTATGATTTGATACATAAGCTTGAATTGGCGGTTAAATCTGGTAAAATTGATAATGAATCGATTGATTTATTTAATCAGGCAACAAAATTATGTAGCTTTGACCAAATTTCAAAAATATCACCAGTTATAACAGCACCAACTTTACAATTATTTGTCGAAAAGAGTAAAGAATTGGGAAGAGAAACTAGTGTAATTGAAAATAATATGGGGCAAAATCAAGACCAAAATTTGGCTAAAAATCCTGCGAATAATCCAAGTGATTATATGAGTGATTTTAGGGAGTTTATGAGGGAAAGGCAAAATCCATTGCAGGCTCAACAAGAATTGATTAATGAGGCTTCACTTGAAAATGGTAATTCTAAAAAAATTTAAAATTATTTCTTGTTGCAAGAATTTTTTTATAAAATATCATTATTTAAGTAAAATTTATTTTACAATTTTAACAATTATATCTAAGATTTTAATTCTTAGATTTTAGTATTTACATATGAAAAAAACCATCAGCATTTTATTTGCAGGTTTAATTTTTGCAGGAGTTCTTTGCGTTAGTTTTGCCTTTATTGTTTTTAAACAATTTAGCGAAAACTTGCCAGATTATGAGCTTTTAAAAAATTATAATCCAATGATAACCACTAGGTTATATGCTTCTGATGGTTCTTTAATTAGCGAATTCTCTAAAGAAAAAAGAGTTTTTGTTCCGATTGAAAATATCCCCAAAAATCTTATCAATGCGTTTTTGGCAGCCGAAGATGCAAATTTTTATAAACATTCGGGAGTGGATTTATTTGCGATTTTTAGAACTTCTATCACCAATACCTTTGGAGCTATAAGTGGCGAAGGCTCTATGGGTGGAGCATCTACCATTACTCAACAAGTTGTTAAAAACTTTTTACTCACAAGAGAAAGAACATTCCAACGCAAAATTAAAGAGGCAATTTTGGCTTACAGAATGTCAAAAACTTTCCCTAAAGAAAAAATTTTGGAACTATATTTAAATCAAATATATCTAGGATCTGGAGCTTATGGAGTTGCTGCCGCATCGCAAGTTTATTTTGATAAATCAATTGATGAATTGACACTAGAAGAGGTCGCATTGTTGGCTACTTTGCCTAAGGCACCATCGAAACTTGACCCAAGAAAAAATATGGAAAAGGCAAAAGAGCGCAGAAATTGGGTTATTGAACGCATGATTGCCGAAAATTTTATTGAAGAAAAAGTTGGTAATATTGCCATGGAATTACCGATAACTCTTAAAACCAAAGTTGACGAAGATATCATTCGAGCCAGTTTCTTTTCTGACGCTGTTAAAAAGGAGTTAACAAATTTATATGGTTCTGATAATGTGTTTGAAAATGGCATTGTAGTTAGAACAACACTTGATCCAAAACTACAAAATATTGGTATTGTTGCATTTGAAAAGGGTATCGAAGAATATGATCGTAAGCATGGCTATAGGGGTGCTTTGGGTCAGTTGGATACCAATAATAATTGGCAAGAACTTCTAGAAAAATTTGATGTTAAAAAACTTTACAAAGACTCTTGGTCAAAGGCGGTTATACTTTCTACCACCAAGGATTTAGCTTCAATTGGTCTTGAAAATGGAGTTTTGGGCTCAATTGAGTTATCGTCAATTAAGTGGGCAAGAAAATTTATTAATGTTGATGCTCGTGGTTCTGCAATTAAAAAAATCAATGATGTTTTAAATGTTGGTGATGTTATTTTGGTTGAAAAAACTCCTAAGGAAGGAATTTATAATTTAAGACAAATCCCTGATGTAAATGGCGGATTTGTGGCAATTGATCCGCATACGGGCAGAGTTTTGGCGATGTCGGGTGGTTATATTGATTTGCCAAATCAATTTAATCGAGCCATTCAAGCACAAAGACAACCGGGATCGACCATGAAAACTTTTGGATATATTGCTGCGCTTGAAAATGGCTTAACGCCCGCTACAGTTATAATGGATGAGGAGATTTCTTTGAACCAAGGAATTGGTCTTCCACCTTATCAGCCGATGAATTATTCTGGCGATTTCTATGGACTTACCACTTTAAGAACGGGTTTGGAGCAATCACGAAATGTCACCACAGTGAGAATGGCTGATCAAGTCGGTCTTGAGAAGGTGGTTGATGTGGTGAAAAGATTTGGTGTCAATGATAATCCAAAAGAAATTTATTCTTTAGTTCTTGGCTCTACAGAAACTTCAGTTTTAAGACTTGCCACTGCATATGCTATGATGGTAAATGGTGGTAAAAAAATTAATCCATCAATGATTGAAAAAATCCAAGATCGTGAAGGAAAAACAATTTATAAAAGAGATAAAAGAAATTGTAAAAATTGCTACATTAACAATATTAACGAGTTTGTTGAGCGTTCCGCTAATAATTTGGAAATGCCATCTTTAGAAGATAATCGAGATTTAGTTACCGACTCCGCAACTGCTTACCAAATTACTTCAATGCTTCAAGGTGTTGTTGATCGTGGAACTGCAACTAAAGCCAAGTCTATCGGAAAAATTGTAGCTGGAAAAACTGGAACCACCAATAACTCCTATGATTCTTGGTTTGTTGGATTTTCCCCAGATTTGGTAATGGCTGTCTATGTTGGTTATGACAATCCGCAATCGCTTGGCAAGGATGAAACTGGAGCTTCGGTTGCCATGCCAATTTTTATTGATTTCATGCGAGATGCTTTAAAGGATAAACCTTCTATCCCTTTTAGAGTACCAAATTCTGTAAAATTAGTTAAAATTGATAAATTTACTGGTAAATATCCAACTCCTTCCACTCCAAAATCTCAGATATTTTTTGAAGCATTGAAAATAAATGACGAAATAACCGAAGAGCAAGGGTTGCAAGACGAAAAACCAGATAATGCTGATCCAGATTTAGACTCGCAAAAACCTTCAACACCACCATCTAGCGAGGAAAATCAACCATCAGGAATTTATTAATGAATTTTTATATCTTAATTAATTCGGTTATAACAATTTCAATGTTTGTAACCATAATTAAATTTTTCAACAGCGCCAATTCTTACGAAAGAATACTTTGTTTTTACTTAATTTTTACTCAATTTATCGTTTTATTTATTGGTATTTCTCGCTTAGAATTTGAGAATATTTTTGATATTGTAATTATTTTATTACTACTCAAATTAGTCGCTATTTTGTATTTATTGATAAATAAGAAAAAAATATGAGTTATATTTTTTTAACAATAATTACCATTTTAATATCTTTTATTATTATGGTGTTTAATATTGCTTTAATAAGGGCAAAAGATGTTTTTACTGCCAATCATTTAGTGATGATTTTTAATTTATACATATTTCCAATTATAATATTTGTTATTGAATTTGAAAATATAACCATTGCCATTGCTCTTAAAATTATTGCCATAACTATTTTAAACATAATTATATGTAACATTATTTGTTATTTAATTGTGCGTCGTGCCTTAAATAACAATCTTACCCCAGATGCTTCAGATCGCCAAGATAATGCAAAATAATTAACAATTATTAGTTATAATATTTATTATTTATTTCTTGATGTTAAAAAAAATAATAATAGATTTATAAATAATTTTAATTTATAAATCTTTTATGCCTGCTAAAACAAGAGTTGTAAAAACTCCTCAAAAAAAAGATCCAAATATAAGTGATTTTTTTCAAAGTGATTGTACGCCTATTGAAGATCTCTTAAAGGATAAAAGAGGGGTATTTTTGAGGACTGATCCCTTTAGATTGGAAAAATTTACCATAAGCTCAATGGTAAAAAAACCAAATGAAGTTGGAGATGGTTTTACTGAAGAATCAACCAATGTTGTTTTTTTTGTTTCAAAATTTATGGATTTAATTCATGATCTTGATGAAAAAAGTTTAAATAAAATAATCAAATCAAATTTAGTAAATTTCATCAAACCAGCTGATAGTGAATCTCAACCTTTAGATAATTTTTTTTCTTCATTTACTCCTTTGGATTACAAGTTATTTGTTAGCCAAAATATAAGTTTTGAAGATGAGATGTTTGAAAAAATGGAAAAGAAATTTAATATGATGTTAAATTTTTACGATTTTTTTACTAGATTTCATCTATTTTTTGAAATTGATTTTGCTTTAAAAGATTCTGGTGAATTATCTGAGCATGAATTGGATATTTATCGAAAAAATATATTAGAAATTTTATCTCACCATAATTGTAATTTTAAGTACGCTTTAAATTGCTATTTAGATGGTATAGAAGATTATTTTCAGGATAAAATTTACGATGCTGAAATATCTAAAAAATATAAAACACTCATTCTTGATGAAGAAATAAAAATTAAAGAGAAGGAAAAATTAAAGGCAGATGATTCCAAAAAACTTAGCCCAGAAGTTGTTGAAAAGTTATATAAGGCAAGAGATAAGTTCAAAAATATTTTACGAAATCGGGGGTTTCAGAGCTTTGATATAGATGATTTTGATAAGGATATTGCATTAAATATTGATGCTGATATCGAAATGGATTTTAAAAGTTATTTAAAAAAATGCCAAGAAAGAATTTGTGAGCTAGATGAGGCAACGAAGGAAAGTTTAATTATTTACGATTCTGAATCGCCATCAACCCCAAAACTTAAATTATCCGTTTTGATTAATATGATTTCAAGGGGACAAAATATTGGAAATTTTGGTAGATCTTTAACTATTTTTTTAAAAGAAGTTATTTTAAATCGTAATAATTTTGTTGAACCAACTGCATCTTTTTTTGATGCAGTTATTTGCCATGGTTATAGTGAATTTTTTAAGACCATTCCCAAGGGTCAACAATTTAATTTAAGTGAGTATTTGTTAACTTGGGATGAAAATCAATCAACTGCTAAAAAAACTGAAAGCGATAAGGATTTGGATAAGAATTTTAAAGAAAAGCTTCAAGAGAATTATTTTCGATTAAATATTTATGAATTTTTTTCCGGAAATGCTAAGGATTTCAGCGCTGATCCTTATCTTGAATATCCTCAAATGCTTAAAAAAAATTTTTGGAATTTGGTATTATTTTCAAGGGATGTTGAGGCAATTGAAAATTTTCCATTACATTTAATGAGTCATAGTGACTATTCTTATAAGGAAAATGCTATGGAAATATTTTTTTATGGGAAACACAATAATTTTGTTACCGAGGAAGAAACTATAAATTGTGTTAAAAAGTTAACTTCATTTGGATTTGGTTTTAATCAAAATTTAAAACTCGGAAGTGTTGATGAATTAAGGAAAAAAATTGAAAACTCTCTTTCAAAAGAGGGTTTTGCAAAGGTTGAAAAGGCTATAAATTTTGTAAGTGATTTTGAAACCGAATTGCTAGATTTTGTCATGTCAAAACAAGAAAATCAAAAATTTTATGATAAAATCAATCAATATTTGGATCTTTATGAGAGTCATGTAAAAAATAAGTCGGAAAATATTGATTGTGTGATTCCAACAAAAAAAACTAGTTTGGTAAATTTTTTAAGTCCAATTGGTTTTTTAACCCATCTTACCTCTACTGGATTTATTGATCATATTAGTTCAATTAACAATAAACCATATAAAAATTTATTACAAAGAATTGATGGATTAATATCAAATATTGATGAAAAGTCTAAAATATTTGAAGAAAAAATAAAAAGAGATTCTGAAAGAAGTATGAAATCACTGATGACTTCAGATTCTTCTGAAAAAAAGCCAGCTAAGCAAAGTAAATCCTTGGGTCTTGAAACCGAATTAGCGATGCAAAGATATGATCAGCAAAATTTGGAAAGGCTTAAGCAAGAGAAGTTGCAAAAACAACTAAAACAGTCTGAAGAGGAGAAGCTAAAAAAACAAGCCCAAGAGGAGAAGCAAAGAAAGGAAGACGAAGAGTCTCAATTAATCAAAAAAGCTCAAGATAAATTAAAGAGAGAAGAGGAGGAGAGGTTAAAGCAACTTGAAGAGTTAAGACAAAAGAAGATTGAAGAGGAGAGGCTTAAACAGCTTGAGTTAAAAAGCACAGAAGAGTTGTCGGAGGTTTTAACGCAAAAAAAAACGCAAGAAGTCGTTGATGATATTACCAATAGAAATATAGAAAAGATGGATTATGAAGATTCAATGACACAAAGATTACAATTTTATCAAATTATTAAAATTCGAGACAAAACTTTATCCTCGTGCAATGTTTATTTAACCAAATCTTTCATTAGTCATTACTCTGGTGATTATAAGGCGGTTTCCTCAACTGAAATGCTTGGTGAAATTATCAAAAATGAAGAAAGCATAACAACAAAAAAGCAATTTTTAGAATTGATGTCGGATAATTTAAGATTAATGTTGCAAATTTTTGATGATAATGCCGAATTCAATCTTTTATCTCAACATATTTTACAAATTTATAAATTTCATATGGATTTTGCTAGCTCTAAAGATGAAAAAAATACTGATATGGTTAGCAGGGGAATGTTGCCAGATTTTAAGGGTAAGATTTTATCTAAATTTGGCTCTTGTAATCATGAAAATATTTTAGATGCATCTTTAAATTATGACCAAGAAGTCTTTTTGGATTTATTGCAAAATGGCATCAAAATAAGTGAAAATATTTTAAAAAAGATTTATGAAAAAAATAACATTGATTTATTTGGAATAATTGTCGACAAATGCTCTAATTCTCTAGGCTTAACTGATATTAAAAAATTTGAGGAATTTATTTTACATCCTACTCAAAATAGTCAAGAGAAAGAGGGGGTTAATCAGTCTTTTTTAAAAAAAATAAATGAATATAAAGAAAAACATTGTCTATCAAATCCATCGCTTCATTCGAGTCTTAAAGTTTTTAAAGCTATTAGGTAAAATAATAAATTTATTTACACATTAACAAATTTGTCTAAAAATTTTTTAAATAAATTATTACGATTTTCAAAACCATCTTTAAATTTATTAGTCAAGAGTTGTTCTCTTAAGTGAACCAACATTCCAAGGGCGCAGGTACTTGAGGTGTTTAAAAGTTCGCTTGGAGCTAAATTAAATTTGCTTGGATATCCTACTCTAACATTTTTTGCAAATATTTCGCTGGCTAGTTTGTCGATACCAATTGTTGAGGCAACTCCACCAGTTAAGACAATTGAAGACATCATTTGCAGTGGAATATTTTGCTTTTCAAGTGAGACTTTAATATTTTCAAAAATTTCGGCAAGCCTTGATTCGATTATGTTCTTTAAATCTTCGCGAGAAATTCTTGAGATAAAAGATTCTTCATTATTATCGATGGATTTAAATTTAATTAACTCTTTTTCTTCAATTGGTGAAATGATAAGACTATTATTTAAATTTTTAATTTTTTCAGCAATTTCAAATTTAATTCCTAAAACTGTAGCGATGTCCTTGGTAATATTGGCTCCACCAATTGGAATGTGATTAATATGATAAATTTTACCTTCATAATAAACACAAAATGAAGAGGTGTGGGCGCCAATATCAATAAGTAAAGAACCCAAATTCAATTCATTTTCGTTAAGTACAGCAAAGCCTGATGCATAAGGTTCGGCAATATAATCATCAATTGATAATTGACATTTTTCAATGCAATTTTCAATATTAGTGATAACAGTTTTGGAGACGCTAGCTAAATGAAATTTGCAAAATAATTTTTCGCCCATCATTTGCCTTGGATTAGATATTATAGGTGAGTCGTCAATTTTGTAATTTAGTGGAATTATGTGGATTAATTCACGATTATTTTTTATAAAATCTAATAGAATTTTATTAACTAAATTATTGATGTCTTGTTCGCGAACAATATTTTTAGAAATTTTGTCGGAAATACTTTTGCGATTTGATAAAATTTGAGAACCAGAAATGGCAATTAAAATTTTATTAACATTAAGACCCGCCATTCTTTCTGCTTCGGCGACTGCATTTAAAATAGATTTTTGAGCCAATTTTATATCTGAAATTGCCCCAAAATTAATACCTCGAGATTCTTTGTGCCCATATCCTAAAATTTCAATACCATCATTGCCAATATTTGCAATGATGCATAATATTTTTGATGAGCCAATATCAAGGCAGGCTAGTGTTTTGCGATTCTTGTATATTTTGGACATTACTTTGAAATAAATAAATTACTTAACAACAATAATTTATAATTTTAAAAAAAATACTATTTTTATAAATTTTTTTTCAAATTAAGATTTTATGGTATCAATTTCATTTGGTTTTTTATTTATATATTGAATATAAATTTTGCCAGCAACCCTTAAGTCAATTGATTTTATTGATTTATCGATATTGGATAATTCGTATAATTTTAATAAATTTTCCCAAGCTTCGGCAATATTATCTTCGGGTAATTTAACTAATAAGCCATCAAAAAATCTTATATCCCAACGACGATTTCCAACCCAATTTGCTGAATAAATTTCTTTACTAAGTTCGGCATCAATTGATAAAATATTAAATAAAGATTTAACATTTTTATTGGCGTTTTTTCCAGACAAAATAATCATATTTTTGAATTCTTCGCTGGCTTCATATTCTTCTAAAAAAGGCACCGGATTTCCATCTTTATCGATAATAAATTTTTTTTCATTATCAATCCAAATTGCAAATGGCTTATATTCAATAACTTGAATATTTATGATGTCGGGCATGATTCTTTTGATGGTGATTTTATCAATCCACAATATTTTAGATTTTATTTCATCGATAAGATTTTGAGCAAGGGGAATGGCCTGAGAATCGCTCAAATTTTTGTTGATCATAAAATTTTTTCCATCATCAAAATTTTTAATTATATCGATAATTTCTTGTTTTTTTACTCTTTCTATGCCAGTTATATTTACAACGGAAAAATTAAAGTTATTTAATTGTAAATTATTAATGAATTTATTGAAAAAAATATGCTTTATTTCATCGATAATTTTTGGTTTAAAAACATTGGTTATAGTAAATAAAACCGCCAAGATTATTAGAATGGTAATACTGATTTTTCCTAAAAAATTTTGACAAAAATTTTTGTAATAAAACTTTATTTTTTTGGAAAAATAGTTGGTTAGAATAAAATCCTTAATGTTGCTATCGAGTTTTTTTATCCACATTTGGCATTGTCAATTAAGAATTCAACAATTTCTTCAAAACTTATACCAACATATTTTGCGATTTTTGGTAAAAGTGAAGTGGGAGTAAAGCCGGGATGGGTATTAACTTCAAGTAGATAAAATTGATTATCTGGTTCAAAATCTTCAATTTTTTTGTTATTTAAAATAAAGTCAACGCGGGCAACGCCTCTGCAACCAACTGTTTCATAGCATATTTCTGCCAATTTTAAAACCTCTTCATATTTTTCTTCAGAAATTTCGGCTGGCATAATATAATCGGACATACCACGAGTATATTTGCAATTATAATCGTAAAATAAACCATGAGGACGAACCTCAATTGCGCCAAGTGCCTTGCCATTCATTATACCAACATGAATTTCTTGACCTGCAATATATTTTTCTAAAATTAGTTCATTGCCATATTGCCAATTATAATCAGAAATATTGAATTTATGATTGGGCATAATCACCTCTACACCAACGCTGGAGCCTTCGCTTATAGGTTTTATCACAAATGGTTTTTCAAATTGTTGAATTTTTTCTAAATTGTCTTGTTGTTCATTTTGACGAAGAATTTCGTATTTTGGCGATAAAATATTGCTTTGAGAGCAAATTTTTCTGGTTAAAACCTTATCCATGCAAATCGCTGAAGCCAGAAGTCCAGAATGGGTGTAAGGAATATCTAATATATCGAGTAGGCCCTGAATTTTGCCGTCTTCGCCGAATTTGCCATGAAGAGCATTGAACACTAAATCGACCTTATGTGTCATTAAATCTTGGTAAATATTTCTGGTAAAATTAATTTTCACTGCATCATATCCAAGATTTATCAAAGCATCAAAGACACCACTTCCAGAGCGCATTGAAACCTCGCTTTCTGAGTTCCAGCCTCCACATAAAACTGCAATTTTTTTATTTTTCATTGTTAATTAATTGTTATTTTCACTAAATTGTTTGGATTTTGAAATGGCATCTTTTACTAGATCTGGGGTTTGAAGTTGGTCGCTAACATAATCGAGCAATTCATCAAACTCGATATGATTTTTTTTGGCGATGTCGTGGAGATTGTTCAGGGCAGTAACGACCTCATCAGGAACGGTAACTCCTTTGCTCGATAAAAATTTCATTTGAAAACCAATTGGATGCGATGATTCGCTTGGATTTCCAACTAAAAAATCAACATTAGTAATTTGACCATTATTATTACAGGCTAGAGTAAATTTTTTTGCCATATTTTTTTGCCGTTTTAGAGTTTAAATGATATTTATTTTTTTGAGCTAAAAATAATTTTAATAATTAAAATATCAATTTCAAATTTAAAATTAATATTAAAAAATAATAAATCCTGAATTTTCAAAATTATTTTTTTGATATTTTAATTCGGTGCCAATTATTATTTTTTCATTGATAATTTCAAAATTTTTTACTTCATAACCAAGAGCGCAAACAATAGATTGTCCTGAAGCTGTGTCCCATTCCATTGAACGCCTTGGGTGAATATAAAGGTTGGAATTGCCTTCAATAATTCTAAAAAATTTGAGAGCCGAAGATAAATTTTCGACTTGATGAATTTTTGCCAAAGAAAAATGTTGTGAACAGAAATTATTAATAAAATCATGATTAGTTCTAGGGCTGGTAATAATTTTTAGTGAGTTGTTAATGTTTTGACGAAATGAATTAATGGGTAAAATTTTTTCAAAGTCATTATTTTGTCCAACAAAAACTTCATTACCATTGTTAAAAATAAATTTAGAATTTTCAAAAATAGGGGCATAAATTATGCCAAAAACTGGAGATTTATCAACCACTAAAGCAATATTTATACAAAATTCTTGATTGTTTTTAATAAAAGATGAGGTGCCATCAATTGGGTCTATTAAGAAAAATATTTTATCGGCATTTCGTAATTTTTTTTCCTCACAAATAATTGGAATATTTGGAAAAATTAATTCAAGTTCATGACTAATTATGTCGCTAATCTCAATATCGGTTGAGGTTACTTTAGAGCCATCTTCCTTAACAAAAATTTTAAAATTCTTATTTATAAAATTATGTTTGGCAATCTTTGCGCATTTCTCAACTATTTGAAAAATTTGCTTAATTTGTGTTTGGTTTAAAAATTTTTGCACGAATAAATGATCCTATTTTTTGAAGAATATAAACAGTTAGAAACGATATCGTTGAAATGGTTATAAGCATAAAGATATTTTCTACACCAATTTCTGTTGATTCAATAATAACCAAAGCTGAAGTAATTGGAGTGCCAAGGACAGGCGATAAAAAGGCAACCATTCCAATTATCATCATAGTTTTAAAATTGGCAATTTCATAAAATAAGCTATATACTGCCCCAACCAAATTTCCAAGGGCAATTGATGGAGCAACCAAACCTCCGGCATTACCAGATATATAAGTAAAAATAGTTGATAAATATCTGCCAATTAATTGCTGTTGACCATGAATTATATCATTATTTTGGAGGGCATCATTTACCGATCTAATTCCGCCACCAATCGAATAAATTCCAAAATTTATTCCAATTAAAGCAACAATTAATCCAAATATAATTGGAACAAAATGCCATTTTATTCCATTTAAGACGATGAATTTTAGATAGAAAAATTTGGTAATTTTTAGCAATAAATAGGCGAGGGTAGCACAATAAATTGTTATTAACAAATAATGGTAAAAATCATTATTTTGCAAACCGTAAAAATTATTTATAAAATAAATTGGTCCATGATTAATCATCAGCGCCGATAGTAAAGTTAAGGCGATGCAAGATAGTAGCAAAGCTTTAAAATAATATTTGGATTTATTTTTTATAACTTTCTCAATGATATAAATTAATCCACTAAATGGTGCATTAAAAGCAATGCCAATTCCAATGGCATAGCCCATGTATATCCAAGTTTCTAATTCAAAATTTAGTAAATATTTTTTCAAATAATAGGCTAGAGAAAAAACCACGCAAACTGAAATTACAATCGATGGGGCTTCCCTTCCAAGCGAACCGCCGGCATAGGTGGAAATTAAGGAGCTAAAAATAATGGCAATGGCTACCTTTAGGCCAATAAAATTTGAAACTTTTTGGTAATCATTTGGTTTTTTTTGTAATTTCTTTAATGAGAATGTTACGCTGTCTAGGCCTGCTCCATATGGATTATAGGCATATTTTTTGTGAATATAGGTCGAAAGCCAAAATAATGTGGGAGTTAGTATCATGCTTAAATAAATTTCACTCACCACTCTATCTTTGGCAATTTCGCTAAATTTATAAAATAATTCGCAATAAACTAAAACTCCAAGTGACAAAAAAATAGAAATGAAAAAAATAAAGGCGGGAGTAAAAAAAATTTTAACAGAATTTTTTATAAAAAAATCATAAAAATAAAAAATTTTCTTGTTAATTTTATTTATATTCATTGGCAAGTTCCATATAATTTTCACTTGAAATTTTAATATAATCTATTTCAACTTTGGTCATCATTCTTAAAAATTTAGCAGGATTGCCAGCCCAAATTTCTCCAGATTTAATAATTTTTTTTGGAGTCAAAACTCCACCAGCACCAAGCATGCCGTAAGACTCGATATGAGCCAAATCCATCACAATTGATCCCATTCCAACAAAAGCATAATCAGCAATAGTGCAAGCATGAATTATGGCGCTATGTCCGACGGTTACGCCATTTCCGATGAAAACTGGAGCACCCTCAGCACCAGTTTTGTTTTGTGCATGATTTGGACGCGTGCCGTGAATTATGCAGTTATCTTGAATATTAGAATTTTCTCCGATAGTAATTTTTGTTACATCGCCACGCAAAACACAATTATACCAGATGCTGGAGTTTTTTGCAATTTTTACATCACCTGTAATTGTAGCATTGTTAGCGATAAAAACTGAAGGGTCAATTTGTGGAGTTACTCCACGATATTTAATTATATTTGCCATTAATACCATCCTAAAATTTGATATTGTTGATTATTTAAACAATTTGTAATGTAATTTTTTTTGATTTGATCGGGATTAACCTTGTCTTCACCCATAACTGAAAGACCGCCGTAAATACCTCCCATCAGAGCTCCAACCGAAGCTCCCGTTAGAGTGTATTTAAGATTTTTTCCAGTCAAAAAACCAAAAACTCCGCCAACAATTCCACCTTTAACAAGATTTCTTCGAGATTCGTTCCAAGCTCTTTGCGCTTTATAATCTTCAAGATAAATATCGGCTTTTCTTTTGCATTCCAAGAAATCTCGGTTGGCTTTTTCTTTGCCAACTGTAATAAATTTATTATTTTGGTCAAAAATTGGTTTGTAAGAAGTACAAGACACTAAGAAAAAAATGGCGAATAAGCTAAATATTTTCGTGGTGATTGAAGCCATTTTATTTAATTAATTTTGCTTCTTTGTAATACTTTAAAGCTCCATCATGAATTGGCGATGAATTGCCCTGACTAACCATTTCATCTTTTTTGAGTGATGAAAAGACTGGATGAAGTGTTTTGAAATTATCAAAATTTTCAAATACAGCTTTAGTAATTTGATATACTACATCATTAGAAATTTTTGCTGAAGTAACAAGGCTAGCTTTTACACCAAAGGTGGTGATATTTTGTTGATTATTTGCATACATTCCACCTGGAACAACAGCCTTGACATAAAATGGATTAAGCTCAATTAATTTGTCGATAGTTTTATCGTCAATGGTTATTAGCTTAATTTTACAAGTTTGACTAGCTTCTTGTAAAACACCATTTGGGTTTCCAGCTGCATAAATCATTACATCAATTTTTTCATCGCACAAAGCGCTTGGTTGCTCTGATGGCTGTAAATAGGTAATTGAAGAAAAGGTGTCTTTTTTCCAACCTTTAACACCCATTAAAACTTCCATAGTTGCATACATACCAGAACCTAGAGGTCCAAAGTTAACTTTTTTGCCAACGATATCATCAAGAGTTTTGATTCCAGATTTTTCTAGAACTGCAATGGTGAAAGTTTCGGTATATAATGAAAATACTGATCTTAAATCTTTAAATGGGCTTTGGTCAGCAAAAAAACCTGAACCATTATAGGCATTATATTGCCAATCTGATTGTACAATACCAAATTCAATTCCAGAATTACGAATTGCATTTAAATTTGATACCGATCCGCCAGTTGATTCAACAGAGCATCTGATGCCATGTTCATTTCTTCCGCGATTTAACAATCTACAAATTGCACCACCAGCAGGATAATATACCCCAGTAATAGCTCCAGTTCCAATATTGGTATATTTAGTACCACTAAAGGCTTGATTAGAAAAGGTAAAGGTTGCTATCAATAAAGAAGATAATGTAATAATTTTGTTTCTAATTATTTTCATACTTATATTTGTGTAGTTGGAATTTTTATAAGACTAGAAAATTTATAAAAAAAAAATTGTAAGTCAAATTAAAATTTAAAAAATATTAATATTAAATATTTAAAAATGATAAAACAAATGTTTGAAAAAAAATTTTTGACATTAAAAAAAAATCGATTATGTTTGAAGATAATTAAATTTAAAAATTAAATTTTGAAATTAGTTAAGTTTATAAAAATGATTTTTGCGATATTTAATCGTTTGTTGATTAAAACTTATAGAGATTGTTTAATTGATTTTAAGCAAAGATGTTATTAGCATTGATTAATATCCAAATATGTTTACTAACCTAAATTTACTTACAATATGAAATTATGGAAGCAAGTGCTAATTGGTTTAGCGCTCGGTGTTATAGCCGGAATTACCCTTGAAAAAGAAGTTGCCAAAGAGTTAAAAATTTTTGGTACAATTTTTATGAATTTAATTAAAATGGTAATTGTTCCACTCATATTTTTTGCCTTACTTTCTGGTATTACCTCAATTAGTGGTGAAGGAAATTTTACCCGTGTTGGTGTCAAAGGATTTAGCGCATATATTTTAACTGCGGTCTTTGCAGTATTAATTGGTATCACCGCTGGACATATTATGAAGCCGGGTGAGGGTGTAAATATGCAGGAGCTTATTAAGCAATCAGAAACTGATAATAAAAAAGCTTTTGAAGATACATTAACCGTTGCCAAAACCAACAAAACTGCTAAGGATTTTTTAATCGATTTAATCCCGACTAACCCAATCAAGGCAATGGCTGACGATAAATATTTACAAATTATTGTATTTACTATTTTCCTTGGAATTGTTATTAATATGGTTGGAGACAAGGCTAAGCCAATCAAAGAAATCATTAATTCAGCCTCGGCAGTCTTCTTTAGAACCATTGAAGTAATTATTAAATTAGCTCCACTTGGTGTTTTTGGTTATATGGCCTTCTCTATTGCCGATCAAGGTCCGGACATTCTTCGTTCTCTTGCCAGACTAATATTCACAGTTTTGGCAGCATGCTTAGTTCAATATATTATTTTTGGATTTTTAATTGCCTTTTTTGCAAGAGTTTCACCAATGCCATTTTATCGTAAAATATTTTTTACACAATCATTGGCATTTTCAACTAGTAGCTCTAAAGCAACATTGCCAACTGCTATGACTCAATTGCAAGAAAGATTGGGAGTTTCAAAAACTAACTCAAACTTCTTGATGCCTCTTGGTGTTTGTATTAACATGGATGGAACAGCAATTTATCTTGGAATATGTGCGTTGTTTTTTGCTCAAGGTTTTGGCATTGACCTTACTATGAGCAATTATATGATGTTAATCTTGACTTGCACCCTAGGCTCAATCGGAGCAGCTGGTATTCCAAGTGGTTCAATAATTTTTATGAGCATGGTGCTTGGTTCAATTGGTATTCCAGTTGAGGGTATCGTAGTAATTTTGGGTGTCGACAGAGTATTGGATATGGTTAGAACCACAATCAATATCACTGGAGACAGCGCTATCACCCTAATTGTTGATAAAACCGAGGGTGGTCTTAATGAAAAAGTTTACTACTCAAAAGATGTTTAATAATTTACTAAAAATTTCTTTAAAAAACTATGCACTAATTTGGTGCATAGTTTTTTTTTCATTCGTCAATAATTCATTTGCCGATAATTCCAAATATCTTACCAAATACGCCAGTGATTTAGAGAAAATTGAAAATTTTTTAAATAAAATTACTAATTTATCGGCAAGATTTGTGCAAGATTCCAATTCTGAAATTGTTGAAGGAAAATTTTATTTATCCAGAAATCCAAATTCAGCTGGAAAAATGAGAATTGAGTATTTAGCTGATCCAAAAATTCTAATTATAGTTAATGGAGCTATCTTATCATATCACGATATCGAATTGGATGAAGTATCTCGCCTTAGTACCAATACTACCCCAGCATCATTTTTAACCCGACCAAATATTGCTTTTAACAGCAAAGATGTAGAGATAACTAATGTTGAAAAAACTGCTAATTATATCAAGGTTTCGGTGATGAAAAAAAATCGTAAAGATGCTGGAGAATTCAGTTTAATTTTTAATAACCAGCCTTTTGAATTTGTAAAAATGCAGGTTAAAAACGATTTAGATCAAATTATCAATGTTGAGTTAAAAAATATTGATTTTCAAAGCAAAATATCCGATAAATTATTTATTATAAAAAATTCTGATAACGAATAAATAAAAAATGGGTTTTAACACACCAAAAAAACATAAAAATCGCCGAACGGTGATTAGTGATATTAATATAACACCTTTTGTTGATGTATTGTTGGTTTTATTGATTATTTTCATGGTGGCAGCCCCGATGTTAACAAGCTCTGTTGATGTAAATTTACCTCAAGGTTCGGTTAATCCTGAAAATGACAAGATGCAAACCATAACAATATCTGTCAAAGCTGATAGCTCTATTTATCTTCAAGATGATCTTGTTAAATTTTCGATTTTACCAACTAAATTAAGAGAAATTTCGGCAAATAATTTTGATAGAAAAATTTTTGTTCGTGCTGATAAAAATTTAGATTACGGAAATGTTATGGAGGTGGTTAAAACAATCAGCCAAGCAGGTTTTTCTAAGGTTGTATTGGTAACCGAAATTTCTAAATGATTAAAAACTTATTATATTCATTTTTCATTCATTTAATTTTATTTTTAATAATTTACTTTGCATTTTTAAAAAAAGAAAAAATTGAAATTGAAACTGAAAATGAAGTTATGATTAGCGTCGAAGCTCTAAACAGCAAAGGGATTCCACCAATTAATGAGATTGTTTCCAAGAAGTCTGAAGTCAAAGAAGTTGTTAGAAAAAATAATGAGCCAAAAGTAGAAAATAAACGCGAGCCAAAAATTAAAGAAACTCCAAAAATTGCCAAAAGAAATCCTGAGCCACCTTTAATTAATAAATCCAAAGATAAAATTAAAATTGATAAACCAAAAGTTGAAGAGGTGGTTAAAGATGATATGCAAAAATTTCTTGATAGTCAAAATGTTGATCTACCAAAAATTCCTGAAGATGCTTTACCAAAGCCAACTAGTGATGAAAAGCCTAAGGAAGAAAATTCATTAAATATTTTAAATTTGAAAGCAATAAAAAATATTACCAATGAAGATCTTGGTTCTTCTTTAAGTGCAAGAGAAACTATAAATATTCAATCGCAAATTAAAATGTGTTATAAGCGAGCCCTTGAAGAATCTGGCTTTGAAAGTCAAACCAAAATTGTTATCAAAATTCAAATCAGTATTGATGGCTATATTGAAAATGATTTAGATGAGTCGATTGATTTTGAAAAATATAATAATCCAGCTTTTAAGGATTACAAAATTATTATTGATAATGTGAAGAGGGCTTTAGAACTATGTAGTCCATTACGAAATTTACCAAAAGAAAAATATGATTCTTGGAAAGAAGTTTCTTTGCAATTTGATTTAGGAAAAAAATAAAAATTATAAAAATCTTGATAGGATTTTTTCAAATTCTGGAAAGCTGGTTTTAATGATTTCATCATCATCGAGTATAATGCCATTTTCTAAGCAGAGACCCATAATCGAAAAGGACATGGCAATACGATGATCCATAGCTGTGGAAATTGGCACAGGGTTTTTTTGCATAGCAAATCCACCTTTAATTTCAAGATAATCATCGCCAACTTTAACTTCTAGACCGCAGTTGATTAGGTTATCGGCAATCATTTTTAAACGATTACTTTCTTTAACTTTTAATTCAGCTAGACCATTTAATTTTGAGATACCTTTAGCAGATGCGCAAGCAATTGCTAAAATTGGGAATTCATCAATCATTGATGCGGAGCGCTCGCTTGGCACTTCAACCGCATTTAAATTGCTTGACTCAACGGCAATATCGGCAACCATTTCGCCACCAACTTGACGAAGATTTTGTAATTCAATGTTGCCACCCATCTCTTGCAATGTGGTGATTAGACCTGTTCTTAAAGGGTTGACCCCGACATTTTTTAATAATATTTTGGAATCTTTAACCAATAAGGCGCCAACAATAAAAAATGCAGCTGATGAAATATCGTTGGGAATAACAAAATCTTTGGCATCAAATTCTTGCATACCGCTATAAGAAATTTTGGTGCCATTTTGCCAAGATTCAAGCGATAATTTTAAGCCGAGATAATTCATCATAATTTCGGTGTGATCGCGACATTTTTCTGGTTCAAAAATGGTGGTGATGCCACGAACTCGAAGTGAAGCAAGTAGTATACAGCTTTTGACCTGCGCTGATGCCATTTTCATGACATATTCAATTGGAAGAGCGTTTTCATTGCCAATGATAGCAAAAGGCATGAAGTTATTTTGTCTAGCAATAATTTGCGCTCCAAATTGACGGATTGGTTCAAAGACTCTAGCCATTGGTCTTTTTCTAAGCGAGTTATCTCCAGTAAAAAAACTGGTAAAATTATATGGACAAACCAAACCAGCAAGTAATCGAGATGAAGTTCCGGAATTTCCCATATCAATAATGTCGCTTGGCTCGCATAATCCTGCAATTCCTGAGCCGATTACTTCGTAATGGTCGGTCTTTTTGTTGATTTCAACGCCCATTAATCTCATAGCATTGATGGTGTTTAATACATCTTCTCCTTCGAGTAAATTGTGAATTTTAGTTAGACCATTAGCAAGGGATGCAAAAATTATGGAGCGATGGGATATTGATTTATCTGGAGCAACTTCGATTTCTCCTGAGAATGGTTTATTGGTTTTTTTAACAAATTTTACCATTTTAATTACTCTATAAATCTTTTGATGATATTAATTATTGGCTCAATCCAAATAATTAAAATAATATTTAGTAAGGCAGAAATTCCAATAATTAAGCGAGTATTGCCATAATCTTCGAGTTGAATTATATTGGCAGGTTCATCAAAATACATAATCTTGATAATTCTTAAGTAATAAAAAGCTGAGATTGTTGAAATAATCACCGCAATGATTGCAATATAAATTAAGCCAAAATTAATAGCATTTTTTAAAATAAAGAATTTGGCAAAAAAACCAGCAAGGGGAGGAATACCGGCGGTTGAAAATAGTAATGCGGTTAGGCACATAGCCATTGTGGGGTTAGTTTTATAAAGACCTCCAAGGGAGTTGATATTGAAAATAACATCATTTTCGTGATCCGATTCATTGCCAGATTTTGCAGAAATTATTGTTAGAAAACTAAAAGTTCCGATTGAAATTAAAGCATAAATTGTCAAGTAAAAGATTCCAATTGAAATAGAATTTTTATCAAAATTTGAAACCCCAATAAAAATAAATCCTAAATGGCTAATTCCGCTAAAAGCTAAAAGTCGTTTGATATTTTTTTGAAATATTGCTCCAAGGCTTCCGATGATGATTGATAATAATCCAACTAAGATAACTATTTTTGATAAAATCACCCAAGCAAATTTGCTGGCAATAATAATTAGAGCTGAAACCGCAGTGAATTTTATGGCGGTAGCAAAAAAAGCTAGAACCGAAGTTGGAGCTCCCTGATATACATCTGGTGCCCACATATGAAAAGGCGCAGCTGAGGTTTTGAAAAATAATGCAGTTGCAACTAATATAGTGCCAAAGACTAAACCGGCAGGTATTTCTTCTGGTTTTAATTTGTTAATGAATGAGAAAATGTTATCGAAATTTGTCGAGCCAGAAAAGCCGTAAATCAAAGAAATTCCAAATAACAAAATTCCAGAAGCTAAACTTCCCAAAATAAAATATTTGATTCCAGCTTCAGAAGATTGACCTGATTTAGTGTTAAAAGAAGCAAGTAAATATAATGATAGAGCTTGTAATTCGAGTCCTAAATAAAAAACTAAAAAATCATTAGCGCTAATCATGATTAAGCCACCGCAAGTAGAGATGAGT
>JBMSPZ010000003.1:0-24561 GCA_049423025.1 Rickettsiales bacterium | reverse complement strand
GTGAATTAATTCAATAATAAAATTTTTGATATTGCCAAATTTTTTTTGATTTAAAGTAAAAATTTTCTTTAAGCAATAATCAATTAAATAAAATTCGGTAGATAAATTTTTGTTGCCCAAAGCAATATTTTCATAATCTGGAAATATCTCTATAAATTCTGAGTAATTTTTGATTTTTAAAAAACTATTGAGAATTTTAGTGTTTTCAAGAGCATAGCGGATGGTTTTTTGTGGAGTTTTGCCACTAAGATTTTGTTGATTATTTAGAATACGAAAATTTGTTAATTTTTCATTGATGATTTTAATTTCTAATCCTGCAAGCGAGCATCGAAGCCATAAATCGGTATCAAGTAAAATCAAATAAGCGGGGTTAAAAAAATTAATTTTATTGAAGATTGATTTTTTCATTAATACGCTTGGGTAGCATAAAAAATTATTGTGAAAAAATAAATAATTTGCCATTTGACTCGGCGAAAAATTTTGAAATTCAAAAGGATTTGATTTTGGATTGTTAATAATTTTGTCATCATCATCAACCATATTTGCTAGCGTAAAACATAAATCACAATTTGGGTTTTGTTGCATAAAATCAATTTGTTTTTGCAATTTATTTGGTTCCCAAAAATCGTCAGAATTTAATATGGCAATATATTCACCTCGAGCCTTTTTGATTGAGTTGTTGGTGTTTATTACCATTCCAAAATTTTGGGTATTTTTGTAAAAAATTAGGCGGGAATCTTGATATTTATTAATAATTTCTGCGGTGCGGTCAGTTGAATTATCGTCGGTAATTATTAACTCTAAATCTTTGAAGCTTTGATTTAAAACGCTTTCAATAGCTTTGGCAATAAATTTTTCATGATTATAAGATGAAATTATTACTGAAATTTTAATTGTCATATTTATGAAAATAATTTAAGGTTGCCTCGAGGATTATCTTTTTTATCAAAGGCTTTTAGCCCGATTAGATTGGCAAAACAGCCAAAGCAAAAAGCAAATTTGCCAATGGATTTTTCGATTTTGCCAATAGCAAAATAAAAAATTCCTTCAAAAAAATATTGCAAAACTAGCCTAATTGTTGCTTTTGCAAAGTTAAATAAATTTTTTCTTTTTCTACGATATTTGCTTTTCGACCAGCCTAGGTGCCAAAATCTTCGATAAATAGTTTTTAAAGTTTTTTTACTAGAATTTCCGCCGAGATGAATGGCAAAACTATTATGAAAAATTGCGTTTTGAAATCCTAAATTAATAGCGCGGTCGCAAAGGTCAGAATCTTCGGTGAACATAAAAAAATCTTCGTCAAATAAACCAATTTTTTGCAAATTTTTCATGTTAATAAACATTATGCCACCAACGATAAAATGTTGATAAGTAATTTGAATTTCGCTCGAAGTTTTGGCTTCATCAAAATTATGAGTATCAAGGGTTTTTGGGGAGGCCAAGGCAATTTCGGGATTATTTTCAAATTGCAAAATGGCATTTTCTAAATCTTGATCACGAATTAAAACATCTGGATTAAGAATTAAGGCGAAGGGCGTTTGACATTGCCTTAAAGCGATGTTATTTGCTCTGCCAAAACCTAAATTTTTTTCTTGAGCTAGAATTTTTACACTGGAAAATTCTTCAGCAATTATTTTAGTGGCGTTATCGCTAGAATTATTATCCACAACAACTACCTCATAATTATTAACATTAAATGATGATAAACAGTTTCGAATTATATGTTGGCTGTTAAAAGTAACGATAATAATTGTAAGTTTTTTAGTCATTTACCCTCGCGGATTATCATTTTTATCAAAAGCTTTTAAACCAATTAAATAAGATATAGTTCCAACTATTGACGCGATTTTACTGATAATTTTTTCGGGCTTCCAAATAAAAATGTAAAATAAGGTTTGCAAAGTAAAAGAAATAACCAATTTAAATGCCGAAAAATGCGCATTAGTTGGCCCTTTGATCTTTTCTTTCCAATGAAATTTTGACCAAGAACGATGCCAAAATCTTCGATATAAATTGCGATAATTTTTGCCGCTTGACCCTTGCCCGATGTGATAAGCGAAGGCTTCGGTGTTGATTGCACAAATTTTGTTATTGGCAATTACGCGGTGGCAAATTTCATCATCTTCGTAATATAAAAAAATTTCTTCATCATAAAATCCAACTTCTTGAAAAAAACTCATTCGCAAAATTAAACAGGCGCCAATTATGTATTTTACCGAAGAATAACCATTTTCTTGGCTTCGTAAATTTTTTTTAACTACTTTAACTTCTTCGTTAAAATCTTTTTGCTCAAATGGATATTTTTTAAGCAAAAGCGGAGCGCAAATCGCAATTTCTGGATTTTGATTTAAAGTTTGTAAAATAAGTTCGATATCTTTAGAAAAAATAAAGGCATCTGGGTTGAGAATCATGGCAAATTCGCTTTGTACCTGCCTTAATGCACAATTATTGCCTCGTCCATAGCCTAGATTTTTTTGATTTTTAATAATGGTGATTTTATTTGAAAAATTTTCTTCAATTATTTTTACAGTGTCATCTTTGCTATTATTATCAACTACAAAAACCGAATATAAATCTAGGTCAATTTTATTTAGGCATTGCAAAATCACTTTTGAGCTATTGAAAGTGGTGATAATTATGGAGAGTTTTGGATTTATAGGCATTTTAAATATCGTGAGAAAAAATTGTTTCTAAATATTTACGATAATCTGAATTTTTTTTGTAATTTTCGGTAAGTTTTAAAACTTGCTCCTTATTGATAAATCCTCGTTTAAAGGCAATTTCTTCAAGGCAAGCAATTTTCAAACCTTGGCGTTTTTCAATGGTTTGAATAAATTTAGCTGAATCCAAAAGCGAATCTGGGGTTCCGGCATCTAGCCATGCGAAGCCTTGTCCAAGCTTAATTACTCCCAATTTTCCTTGTGTCAAATAAACTTTATTGACATCGGTAATTTCAAGCTCGCCTCGGGCTGAAGGTTTTAGATTTTTGGCAATCTTTACTACCTCATTATTGTAAATATAAAATCCAGTTACTGCCCAATTTGATTTTGGTTGAGTGGGTTTTTCTTCAATAGATAAAGCCATTTTTTTGCTTCCATCAAGTTCGACAACGCCATATCTTTCAGGGTCAGAAACTTGATAAGCAAAAATATAAGCATCAGTTTTTTTCTCTTCTAAGGCATTTAAATAATGTTGAAAATTCTCAGAATTAAAATCTGATCCGTAAAAAATATTATCGCCTAAAATCAAACAAACATTATCATTGCCAATAAAATTTTCGCCAACAATAAATGCCTCGGCAATACCTTTAGGTTGGTGCTGAATAGCATATGATAATTTTATACCAAATTTTTCACCATTACCTAAAAATTTTTCAATATTTCCAGTGTCTTCTGGGGTAGAAATAATTAAAATTTCGGTAATTCCAATATTCATTAATGTTGCCAGTGGATAACAAATCATCGGCTTGTCATAAACTGGTAATAATTGTTTAGAAATAATTTGAGTTAATGGCGCCAAGCGAGTTCCACTGCCACCAGCAAGAATAATGCCTTTCATATTTAGTTGGTTAAATTTAAAAATTTTCGCATATTTTATAGCGCTATCAATAAAAATCAAATCCAAAAATTTCAAATAATTAATTGTAATTTTTAATTTTTTTTATATGATTTTTTTTGTAATTAACAAATTTCAAATAATGATGTCAAATAATTCTAACACTAAAATTATTGTTGCCATTGATGGTCCATCGGCTTCGGGCAAAGGCACTGTTGCCAAAAAAATCGCTGATCATTTTAATATTGCTTATCTTAATACTGGAGCCTTATATCGGGCGGTTGCCCTACAAATGCAAGAAAAGCAAATTGCTGTTGAAGATCTAGATAAATTTTTGCCAGAAATAGCCTTAAAATTGCAATATAAAGATTTGGAAAATCCAAAATTATTTCTTGAAAATTGTGGGCAGTTGGCATCGAAAATTGCTCAAAATCCGCTAGTAAGAAATGATTTGTTAGTTTATCAAAAAAATTTTGTTAAACAAAACTCTTTGGGTTGTGTTCTTGATGGTCGAGACACCACAACGGTAATTTGCCCAGAAGCCAATTTTAAATTTTTTATTACAGCAAATGTCGAAATCCGTGCCAAAAGACGCTATTTACAACTTAAAGACAGCTCGCCATTAATTGAATATTCGCAAATTTTGCAACAGCTAAAAGACCGTGATGCCAATGATTTGAATCGAGAGTTTGCTCCTTTAAAAATTGCCGATGATGCAATATTTATTGACAATGGAGACCTAACAATTGCTCAAACTTTTGATTTAATTTTAAAACATATTAATCTAAAAATTTCTAAATAATGCCTAATTTACAAAAAATTTCTCGTTGCTTAATATCAGTTTCTAATAAAGAATCGGTGGTGGATTTGGCAAATTTTTTACATCAAAATAATGTCGAAATAATTTCAACTGGTGGCACCTATAATTTGCTTAAGCAAAATAATATACCCGCAATAGAAATTTCTCAATTTACCAATTTTCCTGAAATTATGGAGGGTCGCTTAAAAACCCTTCACCCAAAGGTTCACGGTGGATTACTTGGCATTAATAATAGCGAATTACACAATAAAGAGGCTAAGGAAAATGATATTTCATCAATCGACTTGCTGATCGTTAATTTATACCCTTTTAAAGAGACCGTTGCCAGCACTTTAGATGAAGAAAAAATTATTGAAAATATTGATATTGGTGGTCCTGCTATGGTGCGTTCGGCTGGAAAAAACTTTGCATTCAAAACCGTAATTACTTCGCCAAATAATTATAGTGATTTAATCTTAGAGCTTAAGCAAAATCAAAATCATACTTCATTTGAATTTCGCAAAAAAATGGCCTCAATTGCCTTCAAAAATATTGCCGATTATGATTTAGCAATCGCAAATTGGTTTAATCATGATAATTTTTCATTGGTTGGAAGTTTAAAACAAAAATTGCGTTACGGCGAGAATTCTCACCAATTTGCCGAAGTTTATAAAGTTGAAAATATTGATTTTGGTATTGTAAATTCAATTCAAATTCAAGGTAAGGAATTAAGTTATAATAATTATAATGATGCTGAAAGTGCTTTAGCATTGATTCTAGAATTTAGCCAGCCTTCATCGGCAATCATTAAACATGGAAATCCTTGCGGGGTGGCTTCGTCTTCCAATATCGTTGATGCTTACAAAAAATCACTTGCTTGCGATCCAAAAAGTGCTTTTGGCGGAATTGTTGCCTTAAATAATGAAATTAATGATGAGCTTGCCAATGAACTTGCAAAAATGTTTTACGAAGTCATCATTGCTCCAAGCATTACCAATAATGCGCGTGAAATTTTGGCAAGCAAAAAAAACCTACGAGTTTTGATTTCTAAATATCAAAAAAATACTAATCGTCAAGTTAAAACTATTTCTGGAGGGTTCTTGGTTCAGGATCAAGACCATATTGATTTTAGTGTAAATGATATAAGATTGGTTTCAAAAAAAGCCATTAATGATTATGAAATGGACCAATTGATTTTTGCCATGAGAGTTTGTAAGCATGTGAAATCTAATGCGGTTGTAGTCGTTAAAAATTTACAAACATTTGGGCTTGGAGTTGGACAGACCAGCAGGGTTGATTCTTCAGAAATTGCGTGCAAAAAAGCTCAAAATTATTTTGATGGCGAAAAAATTATTGATAATGCCAAAGGCTCTTACTTGGCTTCTGACGCGTTTTTTCCATTTGCCGATAATATTGAAATAGCTCATAAATATGGAGTTAAAGCTATAATTGCTCCCGCAGGCTCGATGCGCGATGGTGAGGTGATTGATAAAGCTGATGAACTTGGAATTGCCTTGTATTTTATTACTTCAAGACATTTTAAACATTAATTTTTACTTAAATGACTTCAAAAAAATTTAGCAATGAATCATTGCCAACATGGGATTTGACTGATTTATACAACTCAATTTCGGATAAAGAAATTACTAATGATTTCAAAATAATTAAAAAAAAATGTGATGATTTTGTTGAAACGTATCAAAATAAAATTGATAAAATTTCTGCTAAAGATTTATTGCAAGCAATCAAAAATTACGAAGAAATATCTCAAAAAATTGGCAAAATTTCCACCTATTCATATTTAGTTTATTCAAGCGATTTATCTAATCAAGATAACATTAATTTTCATCAAAATACTTCGGAAAAAATCAATGATTTAGAAAATAAAATTTTGTTTTTTTGTCTCGAATTAAACGAATTATCAAATAAAAAATTCAATGAATTATTTGCCGATAAATCCTTAAAATTTTATCAACCTTTTTTGCGAGATTTACGAGTTTTTAAACCTTATCAACTATCAAAAGAACTTGAAAAATTTGCCCTTGAAAAAGATATAACTTCGCGCTCGGCCTTTGTTCGTCTCTTTGACGAAACCATCAATAATTTGAAATTTTCCTACGAAAATAAATCTTTAAATTCGCAAGAAATTTTTGATTTATTATCAAATTCTGACCGAAAAATTCGTCAAAATGCAGGACAATCAATTATCGAAACTTTTGGCAATAATGCAAAATTATTTGCCTTTATTACCAATATTTTGGCCAAGGATAAAGCCATAATTGACCAATATCGAGGCTTCAAAAATCCGATTTCACCTCGAAATTTAACTAATTTTGTCGAAGATAAAATTGTCGAAACCTTAATTGAAAATGTTAAAAATAATTATGTAAATATTTCTCACAAATATTATCAATTGAAAGCTAAAATCCTAAATTTACCAAAGCTTGATTTTTATGATCGGGGCGCTCCACTTTTTTCAAAAGATAACGAAAAAATCTCATGGGATGATGCCAAAAATTTAGTGTTAGACGCCTATCAGGAATTCAATCCACAAATGGCACAAATCGCCAAAAAATTTTTTGATCATAATTGGATTGATGCCAAAGTTGTTGCCGGAAAAGACTCGGGAGCCTATTCACATCCTTGTGTGCCCGATGTTCACCCTTATATTTTAATGAATTTTCAAGGGAAAACTCGCGATGTTATGACCCTTGCTCATGAGCTTGGACACGGCATTCATCAATATTTGGCGAGAAAGCAAGGATATTTAATGGCTCAAACCCCGTTAACATTAGCGGAAACTGCTTCGGTTTTTGGAGAGCAATTGGTGTTTCAAAAAATTTTAAATAATGAAAATAACCCGCAAAAAAAACGCATAATTATTGCCAATAAAATTGAAGATATGATTAATACGGTGGTTCGTCAAATCGCATTTTTAGATTTTGAAAGCAAAATACATAATGCTCGCAAAAAATATGAATTACCCCTTGACGAAATTAATAATTATTGGCTTGAGGTGCAAAAAGAAAGTTTGGGTTCGGCTTTTAATTTTGATGATGGTTATAAATATTTTTGGTGTTATATTCCGCATTTTATTCATTCGCCTTTTTATGTTTATTCATATGCTTTTGGTGATTGCTTGGTAAATTCATTATATGGAATTTATCAACAAAATAAAATTAAAGATTTTGATAATAAATATTTACAAATGCTTGAACTCGGAGGAACTAAGCATCACAAAGCAATGCTTGAGCCATTTGGTTTAGATATTTCTAAAGGCGATTTTTGGCAATCAGGTTTAAATGTGATTATTGGTTATATTAATCAATTAGATGCCCTTCTTAAGGATTAGTAGTAGGTTTTTTAAGGGGAAAAAAATATTTGCAATTGTTTTTTTTATAATTAAAATATTAGCCAAGAAAATTTTGATGTTTAATCAAAATCTCAATTTTAAATTCCACAAATATTAACATTTTGGTGTTTATTTAATGGTCTTCGACCCTTTGGAAAGAAGAATTAAAAAAACTTTGTTTTTTAAAAATTAAATAAATTTCGTTGATATTTGGTAACAAACCAAATTTATAAATATATGTCAAAACAAGAACTTCCGCAATTTAGCATCCGTCAACTTATTGAAGCTGGTTTTCACTTCGGTCACAAAACTATGCGTCGTAATCCAAAAATGGCAAAATATATTCACACTAGTAGAAATGGCGTGAGCATAATCGATCTTAACAAAACCGCTCAAATGCTTCACTCAAGCTTAAAAATTGTTAAAGAAATCGCCAAAAATAATGGCAGAATTTTATTTATTGCTACAAAAAAACAAGCAATTGAACCAGTTGCTGATGCTGCCAAAAGATCAGGTCAATATTATGTCAATTTTCGTTGGTTAGGTGGAATGCTTACTAACTGGAAAACTGTTTCTCAATCAATCAAAACTCTCAAAAAAGTTGAAGAGCAACTTGCCGATACCGAGGTTGGTTACAATAAAAAAGAAAAATTAAACCTTGAAAGACAAAGATTAAAACTCGAGCATAACCTTGGTGGCATCAAAAATATGGGTGGCTATCCAGATTTAGTTATCGTAATTGATACTAATAAAGAATCGCTAGCAATCGCTGAGGCCAAAAAACTTAATGTTCCTATCATGGCATTAGTTGATACTAACTGTAATCCAGATGACATCACTTTTGTGGTTCCAGGTAATGATGACTCAGCTAAATCAATTAAATTATTCTGTCGTTTAATCTCCGATGCAATTATTGCTGGAATTAAAGAAAATATGATTTCTCAGGGTCTTGATGTTAGTAAAATTGACAGTCAAGGTATTGTTAATAACCTGCCTGAAAAAAAATCAGAAAAAAAGGAAGAAAAATTTGTTAAGTTCGACAAAAAATCTCCAAAAAAATCAGAAAGTAATGAGTCAGAATCTTCAGCTGATGAAGATAAAAAATCTCCAAAAAAATCAAAATTTTCTGAAAAAAAGGTAGAAAAAACCGAAGTAAAAGTTGTAACCAAAAAACCATCTTCAAAAAAAACTGATGGAAAAAAATAATTTACCAATAATGCCATTTTGATTTTAGTATCGAAATGGCATATTTAATATCAATTTAATTTTTTATAAAATGGCAGATCTATCACTCATAAAAAAACTTCGCGAAGCCACTGGATGTGGAATAGCAGATTGCAACAAAGCATTAGCCGAAAATAAGGATGATTTTGAGAAATCAGTTGATTGGCTTCGTAAAAAAGGTTTGGCTTCGGCTTCTAAAAAGGCTGGAAGAGTTGCTTCGGAAGGATTGGTTGCGGTTGCTATTGATGGCAATATTGGCTCCATCATCGAAGTTAATTCTGAGACTGATTTCGTTGCTCGTAATGACAAGTTTCAAGATTTCGTTGCTAAAGTTTCTAAGGAAGCAATTAAATATGGCAATGACATTGCTAAATTTCAAGCTGACAAAGACGAAGAAGTTAAGTCGCAAATTGGTGTTATTGGAGAAAATATTAATATCCGCCGTATTGATTCCCTAAAAGTCAATAAGGGTCAAATCGTTAGTTATATCCACAATGTTGTGGCTAATCAAATGGGCAAAATTGCAGTTTTGGTAGCTTTTGAGTCTGTGGCTTCTGCAGATAAACTTACCGAAATTGGCAAACAAATCGCTATGCATATTGCTGCAGCTAAACCTGATGCTTTAAACATCGAAGCAGTTGATCCAGCTAAATTAGCTCGTGAAACTGATGTTTTAAAAGAGCAGGCTAGAGCTTCTGGAAAGCCTGAGAGCATCATCGAAAAAATGATGGAAGGTAGAATTCGTAAATATTACGAAGAAGTAGTTTTGCTTGAACAAGCCTTTGTAATGGACGATAAAGTCAAAATTAAAGATTTGGTGGCTAATTTTGCCAAAGCAAATGGCGAAACTAAAATCTCTGGCTTCAAATTATACATTTTAGGCGAAGGTCTTGAAAAAAAGGAAAATAATTTTGCCGAAGAAGTTGCTTCAATGCAAAAATAATTTTAGAAAAATCTTTATCAAAAATTTTTCTACAAATATGCGGTACCATCACCGTACCGCAAGACAAGAAGGTTGATAACCACCGCTATTTGAATATAAAAATCTTGCTTTCTTGTGTAAGATGTGTGTGATTGCGCAGCTAAAAAAATATACAAATATTAAAATTGTATTTTGAAATCATATAATTTTTTAAAGACCGAATTTGCCAAAATTGATTTTTTCTTCGATTTTGTAAAATAAATTTTGTAAAAAATAATCATATTTTAATGATGATTTTTCGCTAATTAAGCCTTTAATAAAAGATTTCTTTGGGGTTATTTCAATAAATTCAACCTTTTCACCGAATTTTTCTTGCATCTTTGACCGTAAATCGCTGATACCATCTATAAGTCCGAGTTTGTGAGCGGTTGACCCAGCCCAGAATGCGCCAGTGAATAATTCATCTTCGCTTTTGGTTAATTTATTTTTTCGAGAGGTGCGAACGATATTTTTGAAATGCTCATAAATATCTTTTTGCGCTTCCTTTAAAATTTCAATATTTTCACTTTGTTCAGGCAAAAACGGGTCAAGAATTGCCTTGTTTTTGCCTTCAGTGTATATTCGTCTTTCAACTCCGATTTTTTTGATTAAATCAACAAAGCCAAAACTAGAAAATATAACTCCAATTGAGCCAATAATTGATGAATTATGAGCGTAAATTTCATCGCCACTTAACAGTAAAAAATATCCACCAGAAGCGCATACATCTTGAGCAAAGCTATAAACTGGAATTTCATGTTTTTTGGATAATTCACGAATTAAATTGTAAATTAACTCCGATTGAACGGGCGAGCCTCCGGGGGAGTTAATTGCTAAGGCTACGGCTGAAATTTTTTTGGTAGTAAAAGCTTTGTTAATTAAAGGTAGATAATTGTTAAAATTAATTCCTTGTTCAAGCTTTGAATCTTTGCCAATTACACCGTTTAAATTTAGCACCGCAATTCTTGGCGATTTGTTGCAAAATCTCGAAAGGGTTTTGCAGAAAAAACTGTTGGAATTTTTTTTAAATTTCTTGTTCTGGCTCATTGGATTTTTTATATAAAATTGATAATTCTTTAAAATTTAGATTTTTGTTTAAAATTTTATTTAGGTAATTTATTGCCCAAAATGCGATGAATATTAATAAAATAAAGGTGCATGAATACCACAAGCCACGATAACCGAAATATTTCATAAAATTTCCAGTGGCAAATAACCCGACTATAACTCCAATTAAAGCAACTCTGGTGAAGGCGCTGTTGACCATTAATCTTTGTGTCGATTTATATTTTTCATTAATTAAAACCATAGTGGGAAGTTTCATTCCCGAAATTACTGAAAATAACATGAAAAATAAAATATTGATATTTTCTCTGTCGCTAAAAAAATTAATTAAATAAATAATGTAAAGTGATAAAATTGCCGAAAAAATCATGATAAAACGGCGATTGAAAAAATTACATAAAATACCAAGCGGAATATAAAAAACCGTTCCAAATAAAAGCGCAGAAAGAAGCATCGAAGCCTCATTTTTTGTCATGCCAGATTTCAAGCCGTAAATTACACAAAAAGCGGTGCAAGAAGCTATAATATAGCTGTAAGTGAATCCTGAAAAGAATATTTTTGGTGAGTTATAAATATATCGCCAAATAGCAATATTTTTTTCTTCACGAACAATTGATTCGGCTTTTTTTAAGCGAATTAAGGGTAGGGAGGAGATGGCAAATAAAAAACTAGCAAGTAAAAAACTGTAAATTTTGTCTTCGGTTTTGATAAAATTGAGTAATAATGCTCCAATTCCATTGCCAAAAGCAACCAATGTCATACTTATGGAAATTACTATAGAGCGAATTTTTGGTGGGGTGAGGTCGATCATAACGGTGTTTCTAGTTACCGATGATGTGAATAATGAAGTGCCTAAAAAATATATTATAATTAACCAAATTGGATAATTGATAAAATCAAACAAAGCCACTGAACAAATTGATCCAATGAAACTTGCAATCACGATGCTTTTTATAATGCCAATTTTTTTACCAAAAGATGGCAAGAAACGAGAAAAGACAACTCCAGCGCCGATTTGTACCATTGTTGAAATTGCTATTAAATTTTCGTTTTTGACATTATCTTCAAGGCGAAAGGCAATTAAGACCATTAATACTCCGTAGGCTAATGAAGATAAAAAAATAGAAGAAAATATTGCAAGCAAATCTTTAATAAAATTAAGATTTATTTTAATATTTTGATTGTCATCAATTTTTTTTAAGGCAATTGGGTTAAAACCAAATGAAGTATAATCGTAATTGCGTGATGTATTTTGATTGTTACGAAAATAAATCAACATTAGTTTAAATATTTCCTAACATCAGTAAGATGTCCAGTAATTGCGGAAATTCCTGCCATTGCTGGGCTAAGCAAGTGAGTCCTTCCGCCCCTACCTTGTCTACCTTCAAAATTTCGATTTGAAGTTGAGGCACATCTTTCTTGATTTTCAAGTTTATCAGCATTCATTGCAAGGCACATTGAACAACCAGGTTCGCGCCACTCAAAACCTGACTCGATAAAGATTTTGTCAAGACCTTCTTTTTCTGCTTGCTCCTTAACCAGTCCAGATCCTGGAACTATCATCGCCAATTTAATATTTTTGGCAACTTTTTTGCCTTTTACAACTTTGGCTACATCCCTTAAATCTTCGATGCGACCGTTGGTGCATGAGCCGATAAAGATTTTATCTAAGTAAATTTCTTCAAGCGGGGTGCCCGATTGTAATCCCATATATTCAAGTGATCTAGCAACTGCTTGTTGTTTAGATTTGTCGTTAAAATCTGATGGCGAAGGGACTTTTGCAGTAATTGGTAAAGTATCTTCAGGACTTGTTCCCCAGGTAACTTGAGGAGCAATTTCATTGGCGTCAATATAAATTTCTTTATCAAATTTGGCGTTTTCATCAGTTTTTAAGGTGCTCCAAAATTTTACGGCATTATCAAAATCATCATTTTTTGGTGCCATTGGACGATTTTTTAAATAGGCAAAAGTAGTGGCATCGGGAGCAATTAATCCAGCTCTGGCTCCAGCTTCAATCGACATATTACAAATGGTCATACGACCTTCCATTGAAAGAGATTGAATGGTTGACCCAGCATATTCAATGACGAAACCAGTGGCTCCGGCAGTTCCAATTTTACCAATAATTGCTAAAATTATATCTTTAGCAGTAACGCCAATTCCGATTTTTCCTTCAACCTTAACCAACATGTTTTTTGCTTTTTGTTGAATTAGAGTTTGTGTTGCCAATACATGTTCAACCTCCGAAGTGCCAATGCCAAAAGCCAAAGCACCAAAAGCACCGTGAGTCGAGGTGTGGCTGTCGCCACAAACAATTACCATTCCTGGTTGAGTAAAGCCTTGTTCGGGACCAACAATATGAACTACACCTTGTTTTTTATCATCCAAATCAAAATATTGAATACCAAATTCTTTACAATTATTTTCAAGAGTTTCGACTTGAATACGAGAAGTTTCGTCTTTAATTCCTTTGGTTCCGTTGTGACGGTGAGCAGAGGTGGTTGGAACATTATGGTCGGCAACCGCAAGGTGAGCTTCTTTTCGGCGCGGTTTGCGATTTGTCATTCTAAGACCTTCAAAAGCCTGAGGTGAGGTGACTTCATGAATTAATTGGCGATCAACATAAATTAAGTTTGAAGAATCGCTGTCATCAACCAAATGAAGATTCCAAATTTTATCATACAAGGTTTGAGCGCCTGAATTTAGAGGCTTGTTTGAATTTTGTTGCATTGTAATTATCGAGTAAATTAATTAATTATCACTAAAATTTTAATTAAAAATAATTTAAAATCAAATTTTAAATATTTTAAATTTAAAACAAAAAATTATAATTTGGAAAAATTTTACTTAAGTTAATAATTTTATTATGAATATTTTATTTTTAGGCGATGTAGTTGGTGGTAATGCTCGGCGTTATATTTGTCAAAATTTATCCGCAATCAAAACTCAATATAACATCGATTTTTGCGTGGTAAATGTTGATAATGCTTCGGGTGGTTTTGGTATTGCTCCAAATTGTGCTAAGGATTTTTTAAATTCTGGAGCCGATGTTTTAACAGGTGGGGACCATATTTGGGATCATCGAGAAGTTAATATTTTGTTAAATCAAGATCGCAGATTGCTTCGTCCACAAAATTTTCCAAAATCAGCCCCTGGAATTGGCTTTAGAGAATATGTTGGCACCGGTGAAAAGAAATATTTGGTAATTCATTTAATGGGTCAGGTTTTCATGAAATATAATGTAAATTGCCCATTTGAAACCGCCGAAGAGATTTTAAAAAACTATCGATTGGGGCAAAATATTGATGCTATTTTTGTGGATTTTCATGCCGAAGCCACATCGGAAAAAATGGCGATGGCTAAATTTCTTGATGGTAAAGTTTCGGCAATAATTGGTTCGCACACTCATATTCCTACTAATGATTGCCATGTTATGAAATTTGGAAGTGCTTATCAAACAGATGCTGGAATGTGCGGAGATTATGATTCAGTAATTGGAATGGATAAAAATACGCCAATCCAAACTTTTTTACATAAAAGAAAAATGGATAAAATGGAGCCAGCAAAGGGTGAGGTTACCATTTGTGGAGCGGTTATTGAGGTTGAAAATAAAACTGGACTTGCTCACAAAATTTTTCCAATTAAAATTGGTGGCGTTTTGGCTTTGAACAATTGATCAGGTCATAAAATTATCTTATAAGTAAAACTTATGATTTTACTATTATTAATAAATTAAACTTATTAAAAAAATATGGCAGGACATTCGCAATTTGCAAATATTAAGCATCGTAAAGGCGCTCAAGATGCCAAAAAAGCAAAATTATTTACTAAAATTATCCGTGAAGTAACGGTTGCCGCCAAAACTGGTCAAACCGATCCAGAATTTAATCCAAGACTCAGAAACGCCATTATTGAAGCTAGAATCAATAATATGCCTAAAGATAGAATTGATAATGCCATAAAAAAAGTAATTGCTGGGGCTGATAATTCTAATTATGAAGAAATGCGCTACGAGGGATACTCTCCAGGTGGAGTTGCCATTATCGTGGAGGCATTGACCGATAATCGCAATAGAACGGCAAGCGAGGTTAGAAGTATTTTTACCAAAATGGGTGGAGCGCTTGGCGAGACTGGTTCAGTGAATTTTATGTTTGATAAGCTTGGGATTATTCAATTTGCCAATAATATTGCTAATCAAGATGATTTTTTTGAAGTAGCAATAGATTTTGGTGCTGACGATGTGATTTTTGAGGGTGATTTATACATTGCCATCACACAAGTTGAAAATTTTATTCAAGTTCGTGATAATTTGATTAAAAAATATGGCGATGCTTTATCGGCTAAAATTGAATGGAAAGCTAAAAATTTAATTGAAATTGCTGATTTGGATTTGGCACAAAAAATCTTGAAAATGGTTGATTTACTTGAAGATTGCGATGATGTGCAAAATGTAACTGGAAATTACAGCATAAGCGATGATATTGCCGACAAATTATAAATTTTTTTAAATTTTTATGTATTTTTGTTGGGTTTTTTATTTGCATAGGGTATTATTTTGATAATAGAAAACACCTAATTTAAATAAAATACTTGATAAAATTTATAAACCATGAATTTGTCTTTTAAAAAATTAAAATTTGCCATCATATTTTTTGCCTTTTTTAGCCATAATGTCCAAGGCGCAAATTATGACATTAATTCAGGACAAACTTTAAATTCAGGATCTTTAAGCAATAATGATACTGTTAATTTTCTTGGCACCGGAACTTTAAATATTAACTCCGATATTTCTCTGGGCAATATTTCTTCAAATACTGATAATATTGGAAGTTTGATAATTGATTCATCCAAAATTCTAACCTCAACTAACATTGGCTCATCATCTCTAAATATCTCTTCATTAAATTTTAATACATCATCGGTTTTAAATTTATCAGGAGATATTTTTATTAAAAATAATATTGTTAACGCCAATAATAATTCAGGAAATATCAACATTACTAGCAATTTAGTCGAACAAAATATTGGATTTGGAGTTTCATCGGCACTTTCTAGCTTAAATGAGGTTAATATATCCAATAACAAAGGAGTAATTTTTTCTAAGGAAATTTATAGTAAATTTTTGAAACTAAATGCAGATAATGGAGTTGTAAAAGGTTCTGGTTCAATAATTGCAACTTCTACCGATGTTAATTTTAATACTAGTTTTAAAAATTTAACCAAGGTTAATTTTGGAGATTTAAATGTTGCTTCAACTAAATCTTTAAATTTAGAAACTATCACAAATATTGCCGATAACATTGTTAATGCGGGCACGATTATTTTGTCGAAAAATTCTAATTTAGAAGTTTTTGGCAATGTCACCAATACTGGAGCGATTAATTCTTTAGAAAATGGTGGAATCATAAAATTTTCTGGATCGCTTACACAAAATATTGAAAATCAACTTGGAACATTGGCTAGCAATATTGGAAAAATTATTATTAATAATTCAAATAATGCCGAAGTTTTTTTTAAGAATGATTTATATGTTAAAAATATTGATTTCAACAATGATAGTTCAATTGGAGTTATCAAAATCGACTCAGCTAAAACCCTCAATTTATCTGGAAATATTGCATCATTAAATAATAAAACTAGCACGATTTACGGTTCAGGAACTCTTAATTTAAATTCCGCAAATTCACAAATTATTGAGGCAAATTTGGGTAAATCGGTCGCAAATTCATTGGCTAAACTTACATTATCTACCTCAAATACCATCAACAATGCTAAGGTTTCGCTTAATGCAGAAAGCTATATCACTAATTTTGAAGTTAATGCTTCAACTAATTTTGAAAACAAAGCCCTTTTAAATATTTCAAACTTAAAAATTAATGACAATTTTAATTGGGAGGTGGGATTAAATTCATCGGTCAATCAAATTGAATTAAATTCTTCGAAAAATCTTACTTTGAAAACCGCAAATAATCTAAAAATTTCAGGCGATTTAATTGGCACTGGTTCATTAATTTCAGACAATGCAAATAATGGAGCTCTGTGGTTTGCATCATCTTTGGCGCAAAATGTTGGAAGCGGAGTAAATGTTGGATTAAGCACAAATTATTTATATAAAATCTCTACTTCAAATATCGATAATGCTGGTGTAAATTTTAATAATGATGTTTATGTAAAAAATATTGATTTTTTAAATAATTTAGGAACTGCAAAATTGAATATTGCATCTACTAAAAACCTAAATGTTTCTGGCGATATTTTGCAAAAAACTTCTGCGCAAGCAGAAATATCTGGAGCTGGAAGCTTGAATTTACTTGGCAATTCCTTGCAAACTATTGAGGCTAATATTGGTAATAATGCTTCAAGATTATCTACGCTAATTCACAATAATACTTCGCAAATATATTTTACAAAAAATATTTTTGTCGATAATTTTAATTTTAATCAAAATAATATCAAATTAGCTGGAAATATTGTTTTGGATACCAATAACTTGTTAAATCTAGCTGGAAAGAAAATCGATAGCCAATTTGCAAATAATAATTTTGGTAGAATAAACATTAACAATGATTTAAGCCTCAACTCCTCTACATTCAATTTAGATTTTTCTAATATCTCTGGAAATATTGATATTACTGGCGCCACAAATTATTCCTTAGCCAAATCTTCCACCAATATTATTGGAGATGTAGCACAAATTAATCTAAGCGATAATTCTTTTTTATTTGATGGGAAATTATCTATCAACAATAATGAATTATTTACTTCAATAAATTTTAGCGATAATTATTCGAAAAATAATATTGGTGAGTTTAATTTTAATTTGATTAGTCAGGCAATTAATCAAAATTTAGATGTGAAAAATGGTTTGGTTTCAATTTCTAATAAAAGTCAACTGGATAATGCTATCGATTCTCTTAAGCCAATTGCCGATGAGGTATTGATAAATAATATTTTGAGCAATAGCTCTAATATTTTAAACATTGTTGATAATAGATATAATTCCTACCAATATTTGGCTCATTTAAAATCAGAGTTAAAGCAAGATAAGGTTGAAAATAATGGGCTTTGGTGGCAGATTTATAATAATTTATCAAAGCAAGAAACTAAAAATAATAATGAACAATATTCTGGTAAAAATTTAGGTTTGATTTTGGGATATGATCGGGTTTTTCAAAGTGAAAATATAAATTTATTGGTTGGAAGTTCGTTGGCAACAGGGCAAATTAGCCTTAAAAATAAGACGCATAATAAAAAAAGCGACATCAATTTTTATAATCTAGTTTTTTACAATCATAATTCAGCAAAAAATAATGGATTATTCAATAAAAACTCATTGTTTATAGGTTTCAATAGGCATAATAATTTAAGAAATATTGAGGTTGGAAATTATAAAAAAACTGCAAATTCGAGTTTTAAATCAAGTAATTTTTCTGCCCAAACTAAAATTGGATATGAATTTGACTATGCCCATAAATACAGCTTTGCTCCATTTTTAGGTGGTCAATATTTTATTTTAAATCAAAATCAATTTTTAGAAAAAAATGCTAATAAATTAAATTTAAATTCAAAAATAAATTCTTATAGAGAAATTATTGCCGAAATAGGTTTTGAGGCTTCGGCAAAATATGATTACAAATACTATAAATTAGTGCCAAATTTTAGTTTTTCTTACGATAAAAATATGTTAAACAAAACCATAAAAAATCGCTTTAATTTTGCCGAAAGTGAGGCTTTAAATCTTTCTAAATCAGTAATTATCCAAAAAAATAAATATAATTTAGCTTTAGGTTTTGATATTTTAATTGAAGATAATCAGCAGTTAAAATTTAAATCAAATTCTCAGATCGCAAATAACTTCTTGAATTGGGGAGCTACTGCCCAATATAATTGGGAGTTTTAATAAATTTTTATTAAATTTTTTTACAAAAATTCTCACCTATAAGCTTTTGGTTTTTTAAGAAAAAGCAATAGGAAATTATAGAGCTTTCGAGCAGTGATTCTGAGTTTCTACCAACTTCTTCGATGTTTTTTTCTACCGCTTGTTGTAAGCTGTAATTTTTAAATAATAAGCGATAAGTTGCCGAAATAACACCAGTCCTGTCTCGACCTGCATTGCAATGAACATAAATTACAATTGGCTTGTCACTTTTAGTTTTTAAAGTTTGGTTAATGTGATTGAGTAATTTGGTTAACTCTAAGTGATAATTTTTGGTGATGTCATTAGCGATTTTATATTCGTAAAAAGGTGTCGCTAGTAGTGCTGGCGATATTTCCGAAAAATTTTCAACTTTTCCAATATTTGGATATTTTTTAAAAAAATCTCGTTCTTTTTGGATAGCAAAATAATGATCTACATTTAGTAAACTTATTACAATTAAATAAAAATCTTCAAGCTGTGAAATATTTTGTAAGCGTAAATTTTCATTTATCGCCAATTTAATTTCTGGATAAGAAAATTCTGCTTCGCCGTAAATATTTTTGAATGGATTGCTTCCGCGAAAGAAAAAATTTCTTTCATAATTATCAATTAAACTAACGCGATTTGCATTAAATTCTTTAGGTTTTTTTTGGAGTAAAAAAAATAATGAGATTAAAAAAATTAAAGTAAAAAAAAGTAAAATTGACCATTTTTTTATTTTTATTTTCATAATTTTTCAATGAAACTTAAATTCTTATCGGCAACTTTGGTTTCTACATTAAGTAAATATAAAATAGTGTCGAAAACTTGGGTTTGCGGATATTCATCTTGTTTTTTTATTTTAATTGGAATTGAGGATTTTACGATTAGTGGAATTCTTGCTTGTTCTTCGGGCAAAGGGATTCCAGGCGGGGTGCCGTGAAAAATTCTACCATCTTCAAGTAACGATTCGCCATGATCCGAAAGGTAAAAAAATACATATTTTTTTTGTGAATTTTCTAAGGTTTTGATAATGCCATCGACCACAAAATCTACATATAAAATAGTGTTATCAAAAGTATTAAATAACTCCTCCTTGGAGCATTTATTGATGACATCGGCATCTTTACAAATTGGTGTAAATTTCTGAAATTCTTCTGGGTAGCGCTCGTGATAAGATGGACCATGACTACCTCCACCAATATGTAAAACCACTAATTTGGCGCCGTTTTGAGGTTTTTCAAGTTCAGTTTTTAAATATGGAATTACATCTTCGTCATAACATAATTTGCCATATTTGCAATTTTCAACCTTAATTTCTCCTGGGATAACGCAATTGTCGTGCAATGAGTAATTCACATAACAGCTGGTGGGAATTTTGGCAAAATGAGTAACTGCAGGAAGTGGGACATCTTCTTTGGTTAAAATTTCGGGCAAAGCATAAAGTGTTGAGCCGAGTCGAGCCTTGCCATTAAGAATTTTTAGATCAGAATATTTGGATAAAAGCGGGTTGGTGTTTTTTTCGTATCCATAAAGACTAAAATTTTTTTGTCTTGAAGTTTCGCCAATTGCTAAAACTACCGTAATATCTTCAACCTTTGATATTGAGCTTTCGACAACAATATTTTTTGCCTTGTTTTCAAAAATTGGCTTAAGATAAATATGATTGATAACGCTAAAACTACTGCGAATATAGTTTAGAGGCATAACCATATAAATAATTCTTTTGCGAGATAAATTACCAGCTCGATGTAAAGTTTGGAATTTGCCATAGCCAAAAACAACACAAGTTATGGCGAGGATAAGAATTATAATTAATGATTTTAAAAAATATTTTTTTGGATAAGTTATTTCTAGTTTTAAAATTATTATGCTTGGCACAATAAAACCTAGAAAAAAATAAATAATCATTTGCTTTGAAAGCAATGAGTGAACTTCGGATCTGTCAGTATATAGTGCATTCATAACCATTGTTCTATCAATCAAAACATCGTATTTGTTAATAAAATAAAGCACCAAACTACTTAAAAAACATAATAAAATCGCTAAAAATTTACTGGTTTTTTTATGAAAAATTAAAAGCAAAAATAAAATAAAAAGCGCCAAAGCTAAATAAAAGAATACTAGTAAACCAAAATAATCAGTTTGATTATTGGCGATAAAATAAGGGGTAAATTTTTTAATGTTAAAGCTATTGCAAACCAAGAACATAATGATTGCATAGCCAAAAACAAAGGTAAAATAATTGACTGAAATTTTGAAATTTAATAATTTTAAAAAATTTTTTTTCATAGTTATTTACAAATTTGTTTCATTCTTCTATAGGCTTTGGCAATGCCTTTAAGATTATATTCATCAATCGAATAGGTTCCAATTGCTGAATCGCTTCTAATTTTAGCTGATTTTGAAGAAAGTAAAGTCTCGATAATTCTAATATCGTCGGCTCTGGTCTTGGCCCAAGCAAAATCAATTTTGGTTTTTAATCTAAATTGCTGATTATCGATAAGAAGCAATAAGTGGCTATTAATTTTATAATCGAAACCTGCAAATACGCTAACTTCTTCCGATCTTTCTCGTTGGTAACGAGTTATCATTAAGAAGGGTTGCTTTCTTGCGGTATCGTTGGTGTCCGAGTTGCTTGGGTGATTAACGATATAACATTTTTTGAAATCGGGATCGTTTTCATCAGCAATTTCATAAATTTTCCAATTATAAAAATTGCTATCAAGGGTTTGCGCATGAAGATTGCAATTAAAAAATAAAAAGAAAATTAAAAATAAAAATTTTATTTTAAACATTTTTTTAAGAAATTCTATTTAAGGAATAATCTAAAATGGTAATTAAATGATTTTTGTAAATATTATCTTCAAAAACTTCTAAATTATTTTTTGCCTGTAAATAAAGTAATAGAGCCTTTTCTTTCGCCATTTTTAGACCATTGCAATCATTCATAATTTCAAGAATTTTTTCAAAATTCTGATAATTTTTTTCGTTATTTTGGTAGTTAAAACTAAAAAAATCTTTAATAAGTTTTTTTGTTGCTAAATCACAATTCTGATAAGTTTTAATTATAGGTAAGGTAACTTTTCCTTCAAAAAAATCATTGCCTAAATCCTTGCCAATAACCCATTGAGATGATGAATAATCCAAAATATCATCGATAATTTGAAAAAGCATACCAAGATTTTTTCCAAAATTCCGTAAAGCATTTACTTTGTTTTCGCTTAGCTCTGCCAATATTCCTCCAACTTCGCAACAAGCCGAAAATAATGCCCCAGTTTTGCCATAAATAATTTCAAAATATTGCTCTTCGGTGATTTCAATATTTGAGGAATTTTGTAATTGCAAAACTTCGCCATCAGCGATGATAGAGGAGGTGGTTGCTAGAAGTTTAAGAACCGCTAAATTTTTACTTTGAACCATATGTTGAAATGATAGAGAAAACAAATAATCTCCAACTAAAATAGAGGCTTTATTATCAAAAATTGCATTAGCAGTTTTTTTTCCTCGACGAATTTGACTTTCATCAACTACATCGTCATGCAAAAGAGTGGCGGTATGAATTAATTCAACACTCGAAGCCAGTAAATTAGTGATTTTGCTGTTATTGTAGCCACATAATTTTGCGCAAATAACTAGTAAAATTGGTCGGATTCTTTTGCCTCCAGAGCCAACTAAATTTTGAGTAATTTCTTGAATCAGATTTGATTTGCCAACACTGGAATTTATAATAATTTCATCAACTTCTTGTAGATCTTTTTGGTATATATTTATAATTTCATTAAATTTATTCATTACTTATGTTTTTTTGGAATGTAAAATTAAAATTTTGTTTCGACATTCTTCAATTTTAGCAGAAATATCGTTTAAGCTGGTTCGAGTTGCTTCAATTAAATGACCGCTTTCACCAGATTTAACATATTCAATATATTGATTTGCCAAAAAATCTGCACATTTTTCAAATTTTTGAATGGCTTCTTCAATTATATCAAATTGTTGTTCAGCAATTTCATCGGTGCTATTTTCGACAATTTTAACTAATTTTTCAGCGAAATTATAATATTCGATAATTTCGTTATATAGTTGTTCTTGTTTTGCAGTTGCCATTTATTTAAAATATTAAATTAAAACTATTTTAATCATTTTTAATTTTTATCGAATTAAGTAATTCATTTTTTGATAACGAAAAATTACTTTTGGCCCATAAAATTTTTAATTCCTGTAAATAAAAACTCAAAAAATTATCTTGGCAATTAAGCGATTTTAAATCGTTTGCATCAATTACAAAATTCGGTATTCTTAAATTTATAACATAATTTATTATATTTTCCAAGCTATTTTCTATCAATTTATGATTATTTTTGGCAAAAAATAAAATTAAAAAATTTAACAAAAAATTTTTTGGATAAAATAATGCTAATTCATTTATTTTAGAATTGTCAAAATTTTCTATATTTTGGTTTTCTTGATAAAATTTACGGAAAGTTTTAAAAAATTTTTTTTCGAAATTAGTAAATTTTAAATCACTAAAAAGTCTAGAAAAATCAGTAAATTCATCATAAAAAATTGCACAAAATTTCACCACAAATAAATCATAATCTTTAATAAAATCATGATATTTTAAAATAAATTTTAAAGAAAAAATATCAAGTTTTTGATGCCACAAAATTTGGTCAATATCTTTTTGATGTAAGAGATTAAGGGTTTTTAAAACCATCAAATTATTTGGGCAATTCAATATTTTAATAAATTCATCGCGTACTCGTTCTTTAGATAGAATTTCTAAATTTTTTTTAAGTTTAATACAAGATTCCAAACCAGTTTCGTCAAAATTATTGCTGTAATAACAAGAAAATCTAAAAAACCGTAAAATCCGCAAATAATCCTCGCTAATTCTAGTTTGAGAATCACCAATAAAACGAATTATGCCGTATTTCAAGTCGTTTAAACCAGAAAAATAGTCGTAAATTTTACCATTATTATCAATATAAAGTGCATTGACGGTGAAATCTCGGCGTTTAGCGTCTTCTTCAAAGTCGCTGGTAAAATCCACTTCGCAATCTCTACCTAAATGGTTTTTGTCAGTTCGTAAAGTGGTGATTTGAAAATTTTGATTATTGATTACTGCAGTGATTGTTCCATGTTTTAACGAGGTAGGAATTGATTTTATATTGTGATGATTAAGAATTTCTTGAATTTGGTTGGGCAAAAGTTTGCAAGCAAAATCATAATCATTGATTTTGTTGTTTAAAATATAATCACGAACACAGCCTCCAACCAATCGAATCTCGTCTCCAAAAATTTTGAAAAGAGTTTGCACTTCATTGGGAAAATCTTTAATTTCAATGTGGTTTTGTTTTGCCTTTATCATTTTATAACCGTAATAAATAAGCCAAGTTCATTAGCTTTTTTGATAACATTTTCCTTGTCTAAAATTAGAGTTGAATTAGCTTGAATTGCAATGCCAACAATATTTGAGTTATGGCAATTTATTATAGTTTTTTCACCAATGGTTGGTAAATCGGCTTTGGTGCTTTGATTTTGTTTTTTCATTTTAATTAAAACTGCTTTTTTGCAATAATTCTCATTAAAATTTCTACATCTTTCTATCATTAAATCCGTGCCTTCTAAGGCTTCTACTGCGATAATTTGCTTTTGTGAAACAATCACAGCCTGACCAACATCAAATTTAGAAAAATATTTAAATG
>JBMSPZ010000002.1:0-25709 GCA_049423025.1 Rickettsiales bacterium | reverse complement strand
ATTCATTACAACAAATCATTAGAAAATCAAGGCAAGATAGACAAGAAATGCTTGATAAACCAAGCAATGCATATAAAAAAGCAAGATATGATATATTTAGAAAAACCAAATCCCAAGATCCAAAAAATCCATCATCGGCATCGTCTAGCCCATCACTATAAGCTTAGAGTAAATTTTTAAAACCAGTCTTTGCGCTTGAAAAAAAACAACTGCACTAAAGTTATCAAAGCCATTAAAACACAAATCATCATGAAGCCGTCGGGGTCTTGTGCAAAAGGGATTTTGATAAAATTCATTCCAAACAAACTGGTAATAAAGGTAAGAGGCATAAAAATTATGGCAATTGCCGAAAGTCGATACATATTGCGATTAATCTTCTCGTTTAAAGCGTGCGAAAGCTCATCATTAAGAATTTTCGAACGAATCAAAACCTCGTCGGCTTCTTCGATAATATGATTAATTTGGTCATGTTTTTCTTGAAAATGACGGTGAATAATAGAATTGGTCCAATCAAATTTAATCGATGACAATCCTGCAATTGCCTCGCGTTGAGGCGTAAGATATCTTCTAGAAATTGTAAGTTGAGAGCGGGTTTTTACGATTATGTCACGAAATTTCATATTGCGAGTAACCAAAACCGCATCTTCAATTTCATCGATTTTGTTGCCTGCTTGATAAATATGATCGCTAATACTTTGCAAATTTTCAGTCAAAAAATTACATAGAAAATCTCCCGAATTTTGAATTTTTAGACCATCGGCTATTTTTTGCTCTAAATCATATACCGATTTCATCGCTCTTTTTTCGATTGAAATAATTCTTTCATTATCAATCCACATTCGAATAGAAACCATATCATATTTTGCAGAATTTTTTGCTAAATTCACCCCACGCAAAATCAACAAAATCCCTTTATCAAATTTTAAAATACGCGGACGAGTTTCTTCGGCAATTAAAGCATCAATGATAATATTATCTAGATAATTTACTTCACTTTGAATCCATTTTACGCAGGTCTTTGAAGTTCCATCTAAATGAACCCAAGACAAATCTGGATTTTTTAATTCAGTGGCAACATCTTGATTGTTAAGCCTTGTGCCCTCACCTTTTGAAGCAAAGCTATATGAAAATAAAATAGGATTATGATTTTTATTGGTCATTTTTTTAGGTTTTGTTGAAAAATTTTTGTGATAATTTTTAAATAAATTCGATATGGCAAAATCCGCAAAAATTTTAATATAAAAGTAAATTTCTTGGGAAAATGTATTTCGAATTTGTTAGCAATTATTCCGTCATAAATATATTGCGATGCTTGTTTTGGGGTAATTATAAAAGGCATTTCAAAATTATTTTTATCGGTAAGGCGAGTTTTAACAAATCCAGGATTAATAATTGATAAATCAATATTTTTATATTTCAATTCAGGATAAATTCCTTCGCATAAATTAATCAATGCCGATTTTGATGCACCATAAGCAAAAGATTGTGGTAATCCACTGTAGCCTGCAACACTTGCGATACAAGCAATATGACCAGATTTTTGTTGCAGAAAATGCGGAAGTATTAAGTGAAGTAAATTTAAAAAACCATTAAAATTTACTTCCATAATTTTTTTTGCCAAAGCTAAATCAAAATTTTCAGCCTCCATTCTTTCGTATATTGCACTGGCAAAAATTACTAAATCGATTTTGACAAATTTTTGTAAAATATTTTTTAAGGCCTCGCTAAAATTATCAAGATTGGCAACATCTAGATTAGCAATAAAAATTTCTTTGTTGGAATTTTTATTGTCAACTTCAATCTCGGTTTTAAGATTTTGCAAATCTGACAAGGAGCGAGCAGAAATGATAACATTATAATCATTTTCGTAAAATTTTTTAACCAACTCCATACCAATTCCAGAGCTGGCTCCAATAATCCAACAATTTTTCATTATATGCCAATTTTTTTAAAGCCAATAGTTAAGGTGGCAACTTTGAAGCCAAATTTCTTTAACACCGATTCATTAATCAATGAATTATTATCAACTAAATACATCCAATCATCAATACTAACTTCGAGGGTAGAATTATTGTAAGGAATTTTTAAGACATAATTCATTTTCATGGCATTGCCATATTGTTTACCCTTAGCAATACCAACCACATCGCCTGCCTTGCCAGTAAAATTATTGTCGTCAAAAACTTTCAATTCCCAAACTCGATGATCAGTTTTGCCATCGTCAAAAGTAAAATCTTCAACCAGTTTGCCGTCATTGCCATTCCAAGAGCCATTCATCTTTACCACAAAAGTTTTGATTACTTTGCCACTACGGTCTTTTAGAATTCCAAAAGCCTCCAAATCACCACGAAAATATTGGCGAATATCAAATTTTGGAGTATTTTTTGAGTAAATTTCAGGTGAATTACTTGAGCATGAAAAGCAAAACATAATTGCAAAAATTAAGGTTAATAAAGGAATTTTTTTCATAATTTTTTTAGTTTTTTATTGAAGATTAAAAATATCATCACAATTAGCTTTAATATACAAGGAATAATTGCATATAATATTGGAATGATAAATATCGATTCTAAGTTCACATTTTTGGCATCAAAGCCAACTATCGATAAAATCAATAATGTTAAAAACGATGCCAACATTAATCCAGCCTTATTAATCATACTCCAAAAAGCAACATAGCTAGAAATTTTATCTTTTTTGTGATGAATAATTTCGGACAATAAAGCGGGAGGCATAATTAAATCGGCTCCTAAAAACATGCCAGAAAAAAAACATACCAAATAAAAAAGCTGATAATTATTAGCATCAATAAAATAGGCAAAAATAAAAGTTAATACACTGCCAAGAATAGAAATTAGCCAACATTTAATTTTACCAATTTTGGTGGCTAAATTTTTCCAAAAAATCATAAAAAAACCCGCCGATAAAAAATAAATTGTCAAAAAAATACCAATTTTTTCGCTTTGCTTCAAAATATCATTTACATAAAAGCTAATTACCGATGCAGGCATACTCACAGCCAATGCATTAATGAATAATATTACCATTAAAATAGAGAAACCCTCGGTTTGAAAAATTTCTCGAAGAATTTTTTTTATAACAAATTTTTGAGTCTTGACCTCGTGATTTACCTTAATTTTCCTAAAGAAAAAGAAAATGGCAATAAAAAGCAAAAAAGCAAAAATTATACTTAGAAAAAAATAGGATAATTTTTCGTCTTGAAAAAATAATTTTAGAATTTGTGGCAACGCTGAAGCCAATAAAATTCCAACCAATCCACAAAATTCTTTATTAGAATTAATGGCAATTCGTTCTTTAGAATTTTTAGCAATTACCACTGCAAGAGATTCAAAATTTACCAACGCCAAATTATAAAAACTATAGGTAAATAACATTGATAACGCTATCCACAGCAAAATGAGTGACTTGGATAAAAATTCAGGCGGATTAAAAAGGGCAAAAAAACTAAATGCCAAAAAAATTGAACTAAAATAAATAATTTTTTGGTGAGAAATTTTTTTTCTTTGCAAATAATCTGAAAATAAACCAAGTAATGGCTCTTGAAATGCATCAACTAATCGCACTAACAAAATTATTCCTGCCAATAAGGCAATATTTACTTGAAAATATCGAATGTAGTAGTCGGTAACATTGATATAAATCGGTAGACCAACAAATGAAAGAGGAAGAGCTAAAATCGAATAATTGAGTGATTTATTAAAAATCATCCTTTCCTAAAATTGCTTTGGTCATTTTTGGATAGGCTGATTTTTCGCTAAGCCAGACATCCATAAATCTTTTAGCAAAAATTAAATCTTTAATTTCACCAATTGGCTTGCCATTTAAAAATAATTTTACACCCGTCTTCACATTAAAAATTGCAGTTTTACGATCACCCGCAAAAACTGGAGAAAAAATTTTTTGAAAATGTGCTTGATATTGATCAAGAATGATTGGGTAATTTATATTATTGATTCTGGCAATTTCATCAACAGTTTTTTTTACCAAAGTTTCGCGCGAAAAATCTCGCTTATACTCAATCACAATAGCAATTTGATTTTGATATAAAAAGCTTCGATTTGGATTATAGTTTTTGATATTAAAACGCTCTTCATCTACCAATTGAATATTATAGATTTTAAGACCAAAAAACTTAAATTCATTTTTGCCAACCAATTTTGGTTTTTCAAAATTTCCAGTAATTTCTGGAAGTTTTGAAATATCTAAGAACTTAACTTCATTGGCATTAGCTTGGGTTAAAAACCAAAAAAATAAGCCAATTAAAATAAAAATTTTGCTCTTTACATTTTTCATAAATAAAACTTTTTATTAAACTTTTTCAATTTCAAAAATAACAACATCAGTTCTTTGTGAACTGAAACCTGCAATGCAATAACTTAAATAAAAACGCCATTTGCGAATAAATCTTTCTGAATATCCTAACTTTATAACTTCGGATTTTTTATTGTCAAAATTATTCAACCAAATTCTTAAAGTTTTTTCATAATCATGACCAAATTCTAATTCACTAGAAATTTTGAAACCATGATTGGCGACTAACCTTCTAAATCTGGATTTTGAAGGCAAAACTCCCCCTGGGAAAATATATTTTTGTATAAAATCAACTCGTTTTTTATATCCTTCAAATACATCTTCATCAATGGTTATGGTTTGGATTAAAGCCTTTCCATCATGCTTCAAAACCTTATGAATCTTATTGAAATAAATATCCCAATACTCAACACCAACCGCTTCAAACATTTCAATTGAAACCACATTATCGTAAAAACCGTCCTCTTCGCGATAATCTTGGAAACAAAGCGATAATTTATTACCAAATTTTGCTAATCTTTTTTTGGCATATTGAAATTGTCGCTCAGAAATTGTTAAACATTTTATATCAAAATTTTTATTTAATGCATGCTCAGCAAAACCACCCCAACCGCAACCAATTTCTAAAATATTTTCACCAACTAATTTGTCGAGAATATATTGATATTTATTGTCTTGAGCTTTAGCTAAATCAAAATTCTTATTGTGAAAATATGCGCTAGAATAAGTCATTGATTCATCTAACCATAATTCATAAAAATCATTTCCTAAATCATAATGCTCTTGAATATTGCGTTTACTACCCAATTTTGAGTTTTTCTTGAAAAGCGAACCAATAAAAAGCGAAATGGCTTTTAATTTTCTTGCATGAAAAAAATATTCAAGTTCAGCAGAATTTTGGGTAAAAAAACACAATAAATTTGGCAGATTATCAGTATGCCACATATCTTCAATAAAGGTTTCGCCAAAAGCCACATCGCCACCGGTAATAATATAATCAATACAGTTAATATCTTTAATAACTAAATGGGCAACATAACCTTTTTTTGAACCCTTGAAGGTTCGCTGAGAGCGGTCTGGCATTATTACAGTTAGGGAGCCATATTTTATCTTATCTAGAGCATCCCATAAAAAATCATGTCTCATTTTACTTTAAATTGGTTGTTATTCTAATATTTTTTTGTGGTGGTTTTGGAATATATTTAATTTTTTTTAAAAATAATTTAAGTGCCTGAAAATGAATTAAATAAATAACCTTGAAAGTCATCAAAGGCATTATTAAAAAAGTTTTTAGTAAATTAAAATTATTTAAGTTTAATTGCTTTTTTGAAATTACATTAGTTAATAATGTTTTATTATCAATAAAATAATCTATCCATACTGCAATTTTATTTTGATCGAAAATGAAACGAAATTTATATTGCCCTTCAGTTTGATAAAAAGGCGATACATGAAATTCTTTTTTAGCATCAAACCATTGATTTTCCGTGATTGGCTCTTGATTTGAATTATCGATTAAATAAATATGATTTTCGCCAAAAGTGTTATTAACTTGGGCAATTATTGCATAAATTTTTTCATCATCACCAAGGCCAAACCAAAAAGTAACCGGATTAAAAGCGTATCCCAAAACTCTTGGATGGGTAAATAAAAAAATTTTTTTAATTTTATTTTTAGCTGAAGAATTGGCAAAAATATTTTTTGCCCAAAGTTGAATTGAGCTTCCATCTTTATTGCCGTGATCTTTTTCATAGAAGCTAAAAATATTAAATTTATTTAATGACAAAAAAATACCGCTTAATGCCGAAATTTTGCTTATGTCGAAACAAATATAAAAAACTTCGTACAAAAATTCATTGATTTTTGGACTCAAGCGTTTGTGAAAAACTCTAGCAAAGATTATTGATTGAGAGTTTATTGCCATGGTGCTTTGATATAAAGTTGATTTAATATTCTAAGCGCAGAACTAATCCCATCCTCGTGAAAACCATAGGATTGATAGGCTCCGCAAAAATAAATTTCTGACATTCCTTGGATTTCTTGAATACGACTTTGGGCCTTGATTGCTTCTGAATCAAAAACTGGATGCTCGAAAATTTTTTGATGAAAAATATCTTCCTTGGCAATTTCTTGCTTTGGATTTAATGAAACAAATAATGGATATTTGTGATCAATATTTTGCAAATTATTCATCCAATATGAAACCGCCAAACTGTTTTGCGAATCTTGAAAAATATTTGGCGAATTTGGATTATCTTGATATTTGGTGTAAACCCAGCTTGCCCAAGCTTTTTTATTTTCGGGCATCACCTTGCTGTCTTTATGCAAGATTACTAAATTACTCTGATATTTGATATTGCCCAAAATTTTTCGATGCAAATCAGTTGGATTAACAAGCATATTAAGAGCTTGGTCGCTATGGGCTCCGATAATAACCTTATCAAAAAATTCCTCTCCTTTTGCAGAAATTATTTTGATATTTCTAGAATCAAGATTGGGTAAAACTTCAATTGATTTTACCTCGTCATTTAAGCTAATTTTGTTGGAAAAATTTTCGCAAATTTTATTAACATATTGCTTTGAGCCACCTTCAACAGTGAACCATTGCGGTTGATCGCTTACAGTCAATAATCCATGATTTTTAAAAAATCTTACAAAACTTTGCGCTGGATAATCGCCAATTTTTTCGAGCGGAGTGCTCCATATTGCTGAAGCCATTGGCAAAAGATAATATTGAGAAAAATAATTTCCAACCCGCAAATCTTTCAAAAAATCATTCATATTATAATCCAAATCTACTTTCTTATTTAATAGATTTGAAGCTGATTTATTAAAATGCAAAATATCTCTAAGCATTTTTAAGAAAAATGGATTAAATATATTTTTTCTTTGGGCAAAAACTGAATTCAAATTAGTGCCAGCATATTCCAAATTTTTTTCAAGAATTTTAACTGCAAAAGACATTTGACTTTTAGCTGTTGGAATATTTAGCAATTCAAAAAATGCTTTTAAATTTGGATAGGTTTGATGATTAAAAACAATAAAGCCAATATCGACTGCAATATTTTTTCCGTTATAATCTATGTCGATAGTATTTGAATGTCCACCCAAATAATCATTTTTTTCATAAAGCTTTATATCATATTTTTGGTTTAAAAAATATGCTGAGGTTAAGCTAGAAATGCCCGAACCAATAATGGCAACTTTTGGAGTATTATTCATGTTTATAAACTTTATTTATGTCGCTTTCGAGCCACAATATTTAGGGACTCTACTGTTAAAGTAAAAAATAATGAAAAATATAAATAACCTTTGGAAATCTGGAAATGGAAACCATCGGCAAGTAATATTACTCCGATCATAAAAATAAAAGCTAAAGCGACAATTTTCAATGAAGGATAGGTTTGTAAAAAATAGCTAATTTTTTCCGAAGCCAATAACATAACTATCATCGAAATCACAATTGCGGTTACAATTACTGGAATATTATTGGTCATGCCAACCGCTGTAATTACTGAGTCAAAAGAGAATACAAAATCGATTAAAGTGATTTGCAAAATAGCTGAAAGCATATTTTTTGAAACATTAACTTTTTTTTCTTCTTTAGTTTCTTGTATGGCAAAAAAAACATCTGAAGAAATTTCCCAACCACTTTTAATAATTAAAAATAATCCACCAAGAATTAGCAGAAAATTTTTGAAAGAATATCCATTGTCGCCAATTGTAAATAAAGGTTCGGTTAGACTCATAACCCAAGATAGAGTTAACAACATTATAATTCTAATAATAAATGCCAATGATAAACCGAAAATTCTTGCCATTTTGCGTTTTTTATAAGGCAATTTTGCCACCACAATGGCGATGAAAATTAAATTATCAATCCCCAGAACAATTTCAAGAAATGTAAGAGTTAAGAGACTAAAAAAAATATCGTAAGTTAAAATATCCATAAACTAAATTGTTATAATTTTATTTTGATGTAAAAAATTTATAAGTGGCTGTATCGACAGACCTAAAACCGCATAATAATCACCTTTAATATCGTTAAATAAATGCTTACCTAAAGACTCATATTTATAGCTTCCAGCGCAACCATAAGATTGCTCAAAAACTACATAATCTTGAATTTGTTTTAAAGTTAATTTACGCATTTTTAAACGAACTTTAGTAAAGTTTTGAAAAATAATATTGTTATTTTCACAAACTACAAGACCATTATTTTGATAATGAATTTTACCATTAAATTGACTCAATTGCGAGATTGCCTCTTCAACATTCTTGGATTTAGAAATGTCTTTTTTATTGAATTCACAAACTTGATCAACACCAATAACAATGGCATCTCGATATTTTTCGCTAACCGATAATGCCTTTTTTTGAGCCAAAAAAATTGCTAAATCTTGGCAATTCATTTTTGGTAAAAAATTTTTTTCATTATCCTCATCGTAAAATGGTTTTATAACTTCAAATTGAATATTATGTTCTTGCAATATTTTGGCACGATTCTTTGAAGATGATGCCAAAATTATTGGTCTATTATGTTTAATTAACTTTCTTTAAAATCAAATTTAATCATTTGTAAAAAGCGATTTTCAAGGGTTGAATTATTTTTGAACTCGCCCATAAAAGAAGTAGTAACAGTTGAAGCATTGACCTTGTGAATACCGCGAGTAGTCATACATTGATGTTTAGAATCAATTAAAACTGCAACACCGCGCGGATTTAAAGCAATATTAATAGCATTGGCAATTTGAGCGGTCATAGTTTCTTGAGTTTGTAACCTTTTGGCAAAAATATCGACCAATCTGGCAATTTTGGAAATACCGACAACTTTTTTACTTGGCAAATAAGCGACATGCGCTACCCCCAAAAACGGTACCATGTGATGCTCGCAATGAGATTCCAAACGAATATTTTTGATTAAAACAATATCATCATAACCCTCAATTTCCTCAAAAGTTTTACCCAAAATTTTAATTGGATCTTCATTATATCCTGAAAAAAAATCTTGATAAGCATTGACCACTCGCTTTGGAGTTTCAATTAAACCCTCGCGATTTGGATTATCTCCAGCCCAAGCGATAAGTGTTCTAACAGCTTGCTCAGCTTGTTCTCTAGTAGGTTTATTAATATTATTCATTTTTATTAAATTTTGTTTTAAAAATTGTATTTTATAAAAAAATTTATTTTTTTTAAAAAAACACTATTGATTTGTTATGAAATAAATATAATTTATTATATTAAATTTACAAACTTTTTAAAAAAATTTTTTTACTTTTTTGAAAAAACTATTAATTTAAAAAATATTATACATATGAAAAAAATCTTTTTGGGTGCAGTTGTTACTTTAGGTTTCTTTGCAAATAGTGCTTTTGGAGCGCAAATTGGAGTTCTCGATGTCGATAAAATTATTCAAGAATCATTAGCTGTAATCGATATTCAAAAAAAAGTTGATACTAAAAAAACTTCTTATGAAGCCGATATTAATAAAAAACAATCTCAACTCGAGACCGAGCAAAAAAAATTAGAAGACAAAAAAATTACTCTTTCTAAAGAAGCTTTTGACAAAGAAGTTAAAACCTTTGAAGCCAAAGTTGAAGATCTCAAAACTTATATCGACCGCAAGCAAAATAGTCTAAAAAAAGCCTCGATTGATGCCATGAGCAAAGTAAATGATAAAGTTAAAGTTATAGTTTCTGAAATTTCTAAGGATAAAAATCTTGATGTAATCATGCCTTCATCTCAAACTTTATTTTTCAAAGATGAGCTTGATATTACCGCTGAAGTTTTGGCTACTTTAAACAAAAAAATCACTAAGGTTGATGTAAAATTTGAGTAATAATTATCTATTACTAAATTTTTTGTAGTTCTGAATTAATTTTATTTTATCAATCTTGGTATATCTTTGGGTTGTAGTTAATTTACTATGACCAAGCAAATCTTGAATCGTTCTTAAATCAACATTTTCTTCTAACAAAGCAGTTGCAAATGAATGTCTAAAGGCATGAGGAGTTATATCATCAGATAAATTCAAATTCTTGCGAATTTCGGCAATAATATTAGCGTAAACTGTGCGCAAATATCTCTTATTTTTTTTATTTACAAAAATTGGTATGGCTGGATTATTTTTAAACGGGCATAATTCCAAATATTTTTCGATTTTTTCTTTTACAATCGGTAGTAGCGGGACCAATCTTTGCTTACCACCCTTGCCACTAATGATTAATGATTGTGAATTTTCTAACATAATTTTATTGACCGACAAAGCTTCTGAAATACGAAGTCCACAGCCATAAATCAAAAAAGTAATGGCAATTTCACGAGCATTTTCCCATGGCTCTTCATGATAATTTTCTAAAGCCAAAATAATTTTTTTAACATCACTAAAATCAATAGCTCTTGGCAAGGTTTTACTAAGTTTTGGAATTTTGATTTTAAAAATTTTTCGGTTGATAATTAAATTATTTTTTTCAAAATATTTAAACATTGAACGCAATGTAGATAATGCCCTTGCATTGGAATTATTGATATGATTATCAAGTCTTTCACCAAGCCAAGAACGAAAATCAACAAGCTCTAACTCCTCTAAAATTTTTTTATTAACAATATTATTTTTTAATTTGTAAATAAATTTTATAAAATCTAAAATATCTGTATTATATGAAATAATAGTATTTTCAGCATATTTTTTTTCATAAGTTAGATAATTAATAAATTGAATTATGATTTTTATCACAAAATCGTCACAAAAATTATTGAAAGTTAAATTTTTTGGCATTGTTATTTTTTTTGTTTTAAATTTTACTAATGCTTTTGCCCTTCAAATATGGAACAGCCAAGAAGGTATTGCCAAGTTTAATTCAAGTCAATATAAAAATGATTTCTTTCAGCTAGCAAATTTTTACCAAGCTCAAAAAAATCCGCTTTATTGCTCGGTGGCATCTGCATTAATAATTAAAAATGCATTATTTTACCCCGATATTGCAAGTCAAAGCTCCGCAGAAACTATCAGACCAGACGGTTCAGTAATTGAGTTTCCGCTTTTTATTTCTCAAGATGAATTTTTTAACGAAAAAACCGATAAAATTAAAGAAAAAGCAGTGGTTGACTTTCAAAAAAAATCTCCCCATTTATCACCCTCAGATTATGACCCAGGCATTAATTTATCTGACTTTTCAAAGATTTTAAAACTTCACAAAATTAAATCAAAAATTTATTATCAAACCGAATTTAACGAAGATAAAGTTAGTGATTTTAGAGAGAATTTGAAAAAAATTTTAATTGATCAAGATAAGTTTTTGATTGCCAATTTTGATGGCAAAATTTTACAAGCCAAAACTAATGGGCATATTTCTCCAATTGTTGCCTTCGATCAAGATTCTGATTCAATTTTAATTTTGGATGTCGCTTTACATAAAAACCAGTGGTATTGGGTAAAAGTTAGTGATTTTGTAAAAGCTATGAATACCAAAGATGGCAATAATTTTCGCGGATATTTAGTTGTTTGGCGTTAAAATTATTCTTCAAAGCCAATTTTTTTAATCTTAAGAGATGATGTTGCAACATTTGATAGCAAAGCGGTCAGTCATTCCTGCAATATAATCACAAATAATTTCAGCTAAATATTTTGCATTTTGATTTTGTAAAAATAACTCATATCGCTCTTTTGGGAGATTTTTTGGATTCATAAAATGATGATCAAATAAAAAATTCAAAATATTGCTAGCATTTTGAGACATCTCATTAACCAAAGGGTGACGATACATTTTTTGCATCAAAAAATTACGAATTGCGTTGATGTTTTTTTGCATTGAAGTAGAAAAATTAACTAACAAATTTTTATGATTACAAACATCATCTAAAGTTTTAATTTGAAAATTTTCAATATTTTTTTTAGTTTGCTCGATAACATCTAAAACCATTGCCAGAGTGATTCTTCTTTTAGCCTCACCGACCAATAATTCTTGACGAATATTTGGGTTTTTATTCATTAATTCTTCATAAATTTCAGCAATTAAAGGCAATTGCATCAAATCATTAATAGTAAATAAATTTGCTCTTAAACCATCTTCAATATCATGATTATTATAGGCAATATCATCGGAAATAGCAGAAATCTGAGCTTCTAAACCAGTATTTTTTTCCAAATTTAAATTATATTTTTCGTCAAATTTTAAAATATAATCATTTAAATTGGTTTTATCGGTAATAGCCCCGTTATGCTTCACCACCCCTTCAATAGTTTCGTAAGTAAGGTTTAAGCCAAGAAAATCAATGTAAGTATTTTCAATTTTTGTAATAATTTTTAAGGTATGAGCATTATGAGAAAAGCCACCAAATTCTTGCATTTTTTGATTCAAAACCTCCTCCCCAGCATGTCCAAACGGCGGATGACCCAAATCATGAGCAAGAGAAATAATTTCTGCCAAATCCTTATTAACTTCAAGAGCACCAGCAATCCAGCGCGCAATTTGCGCCATTTCTAGAGTATGAGTTAACCTTGTTCGATAGTGATCACCCTGATGATTCACAAAAACTTGAGTTTTATATTGAAGTCTGCGAAAAGCTGATGAATTAATAATGCGATCTCGATCTCTGCCAAATAAGGAACGAAATTGTGAATCATCGAAATTTTCTATGTGAAGCCTACCACGAGATTTTGATTCAAAAGTAGCGTAATTTGCTAAAAGATAATTTGACATTTTAGATTAATTGCAAAATTAAAACTCCAAGAAGAATTGTGCCAACCACAATAGCCAAGGCAAATGCAGTTGCCTTAAGCATAATGCGATTTTTCATCATTCTTTTTTCAAATTCGGATAATTCTTGATCCATTATTTTATAACATTCAATTTTTTGCCAACCCTTATAAAGGCTGAAATCGCTTCATCTAAATGTTCTTTTTCGTGAGAAGCGGAGATTTGTACTCGAATTCTGGCGGTATCTTTTGGCACCACAGGAAAAGAGAAGGCAATAACATAAATTCCCTCTTCTTCAATCATCATTTTAGCAAATTTACTAGCCAAGACGGCATCGCCAAGCATGATTGGAACAACAGGATGAATGCCATTTGGGTCATGAATGATAAAACCAGCATCAATAATTTTTTTACGAAAATACATGGTATTATCGGCTAATTTTTTAATCAAAAATTTAGATTTTGAAATCATGTCCAATATCTCAATGCCAACAGAAGCAACAATCGGCAAAATATTATTTGAAAATAAATAAGGTCGAGCTTTATTTCTAAGTTTATCAATTACATTTTTTTTAGAAGCAACAAATCCTCCGCCAGCTCCACCCAAGGCCTTGCCAAGAGTGCTTACCAAAATATCAACCCTACCCTCAACGCCACAATGCTCTGGGGTTCCGCGTCCATTTTCACCAATAAATCCAGTGGCATGAGAATCATCAACCAGAAGGATAGCTTGATATTTTTCAGCTAAATCGCAAATCGCTTTCAAATTGGCAATATCACCATCCATCGAAAAAACTCCATCGGTAACAATCATCAAATTTTTATGCTTTGAAGCTTCTTGTAATTTTTTTTCAAGCTCAGCCATATCATTATATTTATAAAAAAAGCGATGAGCTTTGCAAAGCCTAATTCCATCAATCAAGCTAGCATGATTTAGATCAGCTGAAATGATGGCATCCTCTTCGGTTAAAAGCGAGGCAAAAACTCCGCCATTGGCAGAAAAACAAGAAGAAAATGTAATTACATCTTCATAATCCAAGAATTCCGCTAATTTATTTTCAAATTTTTTATGCAAATCAAATGTTCCGCATATAAACCTGACTGAAGCGGTTCCAAGACCATATTCGTCGATGGTTTTTTTTGCAATATCAAGTAGGTTTTTATTGTTAGCTAGACCCAAATAATTATTGGCACAGAAATTTAATACTCTTTTTTTGTGACCATGATGAGTAATTTCAATATTTGCCGATTGAGACGATATAATTTCATATTCGCCCTTGTACAAACCGGTATTTTTAAGAGTTTCTAATTCATTATTGATATTTTCTAAAAAATTATTTTTGAACATTTTATTTTTTTTATTGATTGATAATGAAAAGCTTTTATAATTAATAATAATTAAAAAAAATAACTTAGAATTTCTTTTTAAGTTAATTTTATTTTATCATCAAATTTTATAAAACAAAACAATAAATTAATATGAAAAACTTCATTCGCTTAGCTTTAATTTCAATTTTAAGCATTTCTCTACTTTCTTCTTGCTCTTCATGCAAAAAAACTTGTGCTAACAAAAATGCTCAAACTTCTCAAACCGAAGTAAAAGCTGAAGAAACCAAAACTCCAGAAGTTAAAAAAGCTAAAAAAGCTAAAAAAGCCAAAAAAGCTGAAGTTGCTCCAGTAGCTGCTCCAGTAGCTCCAGTAGCTCAAGATGCTAAAAAATAATTAGTGTCAGAAAAATGGATGAAAATTTTCATCCATTTTTCACCAAAATTTAAAACCCTAATTAATTTAAATTTCAATGAAAGAATTTGAAATAATTAAAAACAAATTTCTACCTCTTTCTCAACCAATTCCCTCCCAAGTAAATCAAAATCCAAAAAAACAAATATTAAATTCATTTAATTTTAGCGATGATGTGAGTTTAATAAAAAAATCTAACAATAATTTTATTGTCAGCAAAGACATTTTTATTGAAAATGTTCATTTCCTTCGAAGTGATGGAGGCGAAAAAATTGCCCAAAAACTACTATTAACTAATATTTCCGATATTGCCTCAAGCGGTGGCGAACCCTTATTTTACTTTCTTGGATTTACTAAAAATTCAAATTTAAAAAATAAATTTTATGATGATTTCGCCTTAGGCTTAAAAAAAATTCAAGAAAAATTTAATATTGTTTTAGCGGGTGGCGACACTTCAAATTCTAACCAATTATTTTATTCTGTGACTATTTTTGGAGCAGTTGATGACAAGAAAATTCTACTTAGAAAAAACGCAGTCGCTGGCGATCTTATTTATGTTTCAAACCATATTGGCGATGCCTTTCTTGGTCTTGATATTAAATTAAAAAAACCCAAAAAATTATTAGATTTTCATAAAAAATTACTTGATAAGCATTTTTACCCAAATCCGCGCATAAATTTATCAAAAATTCTATCTCAAAAACAAATTTCAAAATGTGCAACAGATATTTCAGACTGCTTAATTGCCGACCTTGAACATATTTGTGAGGCTTCAAATTTAATTGCCGAAATTGATTTATCAAAAATTCCAATTTCCGCTGATTCCAAAAAATATTTACAAGAAAATCAACATCTTAAAATTTTAGACTTAATAAGCGGTGGTGATGATTATGAAATAATTTTTTCAAGCCACCCCGATAATGCAGAAAAAATCAACCAACTTTCGCAAGAATTAAATTTAAAACTCACATGTATTGGAAAATTTTTACAAAATAATTCAAAAAAAACTATTAATAGTAAAATTTGCAAGGTAAAATTATATCAGGATTTTATAACAAAAAAGTTAATTAAATTTTCTCACAAAGGTTATGAGCACAAATAGTTTTTTATTCGATTTTTCCAATAATAAAAATTCCGATAAAGATGACTCAACACAATATGCGTCGGCTTTTAAAAGATCATTATCTTCAACTATTGATATTTTGATTGTTATGATCATTCGCGGATTAACTTTGCAGTTAATTGGCAATATATTTTTTTTAAATACCGTTCAGAATTTTTATATTGATTTTGAGGAAAAATTTGGCACAAAAACCCCAAAGGCAACGCCTGAGCATATGGAATTTGTCTATTCCCATCCTGTTTTCTTCCAAGGCATTAGTATTTTAGTTTTTATAATTTTAGTTGGCGCGTTTTACTACGCCTATTTTTATAGCTCCAAATGGCAAGCCTCAATTGGCAAAAGAATATTTAACATCAAAATAGTCGACAAAAATGACCAAAAGAAAATTAAATTTAGTGATGGTTTTTATTATTACTTCCTCACAATTATTCCGTATTTTTTTATTTTGATTTTATTTATTTACATTAGTAAAAATAAAATTAGCATTTATCAACTATTTTCTGAAGTTTGGGGATTTACATTTTTTGGCATATTAATTTTATTTGCCGTAAATATGTCTTCTTTTAATAAAAAAAGGATAAATTTTTTTGATTATCTCATGGATTTTGAATTTCATTACGGAAAAACAAAATCAAAATATCCTTGGTAATATAATTTTATGTTCAATTTATCGCAAAAAACTATAAATAATTCAATCAGCTGTAATTCGGTTGGTTTACATACTGGCTGTAATGTTAATTTAACAATCAAGCCTGCACCTATTAACACTGGTATTATTTTTAAAAGAATCGATGTAAGTCCAGAGAAAAACTCGATTTTAGCACATTTTAAAAATGTAACTACTACCAATTTAGGAACAACAATTACCAATGAATTTGGGGTTGGAGTTTCAACCATCGAACATTTTATGGCAGCATTGTGGGGTTGTGGAATCGATAATTTGATAGTTGAAATTGATAATATTGAAATTCCAATTATGGATGGATCATCTCAACCATTTGTGTTTTTGCTGGAATGCGCAGGAATTAATCATCAAGATGCCAATCGTGAAATAATTGAAATCACCGAAAAAATTCGTCTCGAAGATGGCGATAAATTCATTGAGGTTCTGCCTTCGAGACAATTCACTATAGATTTAAATATTGATTTTAATCATCCTTTAATTGACAAAAAATCTCTACATTTTAACTCCGCTTCTCACTCCTTTAAAAATGATTTATGTATGGCTCGAACCTTTTGCTTCAAACATGAAATTGAAAAAATGCATCAAATGAAATTAGCTCTTGGAGGCTCACTTGATAATGCAATAGTTGTGGATACTGACAAAATTTTAAATCCCGGACCACTTAGATATCATGATGAATTTGTTCGTCACAAAGCTTTGGATTTTATCGGCGATTTATTTTTAGCTGGTAAATACATTGTTGGGCATTTCACTGCTAACAAAATGGGTCACAGCCTAAATAATAAATTCCTGCATCATCTTTTTAACAACCCGCAATTATGGCGATTGGTGTAAATCATCGCTCTTTGAAGGATTTTATATAATTTGGATATATTTGCGGAATATCGCTTTCGATTATATCGCAATTGATTAACTCCTCAGGCCTGGCCTTTTCAATATGAAATGACTCAATATTGGGAATGCGAATTACCGTAAAATTTTCATTACTATCTTCACGAATTTTTCGATAATAATCTTTTTGAATCGCCATTCTTACTTCATTTTTATGAGCATATCTTATCATATATCGCTTATTATTTGGACATATAATTTCGCTGGCTATGCCAAATCGTTCGATGTCGCTGTTATTTTCTAAAAAACTACAATTAAAAAATAGCAATAAAATTGAAAAATTTCTAATTGCTTTTAATAGTGCCAACATTTTCAAATATAGATTTGAAAAATCCTTTTTCATGACCTTTAACCTCGGTTCTGTTAATATTAAAATAAAAGCTATAATCCTTATCTTTAATATCTAAAATTTTCACAAAATCTACCCGATCATCTTCATCAAAACTAACAATTAAAACATCTTGAGTAAGAATTTCTGGCTTAAAAAAAAGAAATTTTTTGACCTGATTTGAATAGTAAAACCAATATTCTTTGTCAGAAACATCGGAATAAAAACTAGGCGAACCATAAATTTGCAAAATCGTGTTTTTTGAAGTGACATTTTTTTGGATTTTCGAAAAATCTAAATCATCAAAAATATAGCCTTGATTATCTATTTTAGAGGAACAAGAGCCTAGAATTAATAATAGTTGGATTGCTAAAATTAGATATATTTGTTGAAAAAAAGATTTCATTTATTTAAATTTTTTAAAAAAATTTGAAGAAAATTATAAGCTAAATATTATTTTAATTAAAATTCAGAGTTGCATTTATTGAAATTTGATAATATTATAAAAACATATTAAAAACAAAATTTATTTAAATCAAAAATTTATTTTAATTTATCACAAATTTTAAAAATATTTTTATTTATTTTATGAAAATAAATTTTAAATATGCTGATACAATATTAATTTTAAATAGTTATTTTATGGCAGTTCCAAAAAAGAAAAAATCTAGCTCAAGAAGCTCAATGAGAAGAGGTAGCAATGGCACCTTTGAAGCTGATTTTTCCAATGTTATCACCGATAAAACTTCGGGGGAATTTAGATTATCTCACCACATAGGACCAGATGGAACCTATAATGGAAAGCAAGTAATTAAAAAGAAAGTCAAAAAACCAACTGAAGAGTAATCGTTGTGGCTAAATATATTATAGCACTTGATTGCATGGGTGGCGATAAAGCTCCTCAAATTGTTATTGAGGGAGCCGATATTATTGCTTCAAAAAATTTTAATGTTCATTTTCGTCTTTATGGAAATGCTAAAAAAGTTTTGCCAATTATAAATCATTGTCGCTACTTAAAAGGTCGCTACGATTTGATTGACACTGATCAAGTTGTTTCAGCTGATGAAAAGCCTTCAAATGCCCTTAGAAAACTTACAAAATCAAGCATGAGACTAGCCATTGACTCAGTCAAAGATGGCGAATCTCATGCCGTTGTGTCGGCAGGAAATACTGGCGCTTTAATGGCAATCTCCAAAGTAATTCTTCGCCCACTTCCATCAATTGATAGACCTGCAATTGTCACCTCAATTCCAAATAAAAAATCAAAAGCAACGGTATTTTTAGACATGGGCGCCAATATTGAATGCGACTCAAAGGTGTTATTTCAATTTGCAGTAATGGGAAATGCTTTTGCTAAATTTGCCCTAAAGATTGAAAATCCTAAAATTGGAGTTTTAAATGTTGGATCCGAAGAATTAAAAGGTCATGAGCATGTAAAAAATGTAGCTCTAATTTTAAAAAACAGTCAACTTAAAGATAGTTTTTATGGTTATGTTGAAGGCGATGATATTGCCAAAGGCACAGTCGATGTAGTGGTCACTGATGGCTTCACTGGAAATGTAACATTAAAAGCCATTGAAGGTACCGTAAAATTTATTTCTTCCGTTATCAAAGATGGATTTACCAGCTCAATCTGGTCAAAAATTGGCTATGTTCTAGCTTCAAACTCTTTGAGCAATGCCACCAAAAAAATCGACCCAAGAATGCATAATGGAGCAATGTTGGTTGGTTTAAATGGTGTGGTAGTTAAAAGCCATGGTAGCACTGATGCAATTGGCTTTGCCAACGCCATTAAAGTAACAATTTCCTTGCTTGAAAATAAAATTAATGAAAAAATTATCGAAGAAATTATCGCTAATGAGTCAGCAATAAATAACGCTATTAATCTAAAATCAGAAACAGATTTAACAGAGCAAAATTAACTATGAAATATAATTCTATAATCACTGCAACTGGTCATTATCTCCCTGAAAAAATAGTTGATAATCTTACCCTCAGTAAGACCGTTGATACCAGCGATGATTGGATTACTGAAAGAACCGGAATCAAGCAAAGGCACATTGCAAGTGATACAGAATTAACCTCGGATTTAGCATTTAAAGCATGTCAAAATTTATTCAAAAATTCTTCAATTGCCCCTCAAGATATAGAATTAATTATTGTAGCCACCACAACCCCAGATTTGACCTTCCCCTCCACCGCCTGTATTTTGCAAGGAAAATTACAAGCAAATAAGGCTTTTGCCTTCGATATTCAGGCAGTTTGCTCAGGCTTCATTTACGCCCTATCGATAGCTAACAGCTATATTAACACTGGAATGGTCAAAAACGCTTTAGTAGTTGGAAGCGAAACCTTAAGTAGAATAGTAAATTGGAACGACCGCAATACTTGTGTATTATTTGGTGATGGCGCTGGAGCAGTGTTACTGCAAGCTACAGAAAACTTAAATCAAGGTATAATTTCACAATCAATCTCATCAAATGGAGATTTAGTGCCAATTTTAAAAACAAATTCGGGAGCATCTTTCAATCAGCGCTCTGGTTTTATAGAAATGCAAGGAAAAGAAGTTTTTAAGCATGCGGTAGAAAAAATGTCAAATTCAGTTTTTTTAGCATTAGCTAAGGTAAATCTCAAAGAAGATGATATAAATTTATTAGTTCCTCATCAAGCTAATCTCAGAATTCTTGATGCTGTGGCCACAAAATTAAAACTTACACCAGATAAAGTCATAACTACCGTTCAAAATCATGCCAATACTTCGGCTGCGTCAATTCCTCTGGCGCTTGATTATGCTCATAAAAATAATAAAATTAAACCAAATGATATCGTAGTATTGGAGGCTTTGGGTGGAGGACTAACTTGGGGCTCAATAATTTTAAGATGGCAATCTTAACATTAAATAATGTCAGATTTTTTAAATATACCAAATTAATTCAATAATTATTTTTTGAGTTAACGCAAATATAGTGAATTTTATTGGCAATAATTTCGCTGGAATGATGGTCAATAATTTTTTCATAAGCTCTCTTAGCCATTTGCTTGGCATCAATCTCGTCATTTATATAAATTTCGATAGAATTGGCTATCAAATTTGGAATTTCATTTGCTGGATTTAATTTAATTTTTATACCATTAATATTGTTTTCAATCAATTCATCGTAATGATTAGAATAGGAGGCAATAATTGGAGTTGAATAAAGCATTGGATCTAAGATATAATCATCGCAAGCACTTGATTCTATTGGCATTACAGCAATATCAATATTTTGAAAAAAATCTTTAATATTATTTTTGAAATCAATAATTTTAAATTTTTCTTGCAGACCTAACTCCTTGGCAAGTAAAATCAAACTATCCTTAAAATCACCCTCACCTAATATATAATATTCACATTTTATATTCTTTTTTTGCAAAACAGCAATCGAGCGAATTATTTTATCAAAATTTTTACCATCGGTAATCGAGCCAATAGAGCCAATTTTGATAACTTCGCCAAAATTTGATTTTGTTAAAATTTGAAAATCATTCGCCACCTCAATTGATTTATTGATAACAAAAATTCTTGCTCGAACCACTCCAAGCGAAATAAATTCTTTAACCAATGCTGAATTTCTTACAATTATATAATCGCTTTTGATAAAATTTTTAGGCTTTTCATCATTGCAAATAGAGATAATCGGAAATTTTACAATACAAAAAAAACGAGCAATTAAAGTCAAAAGCAAGGCTTTTCTTGAGTGACAAATCGCAACATCTGGCTCAAAATTTATTAACTTTATCCATAATTTTATTAGTGAAAATTTTTTGAGAAAAAAATGTGCCGATAGTTCGTAAATACTTGTGGAAACCTTCTTTGAGGCAAGCTTTATTTCATCGCTTGACCTAAAAATTGACAAAACATTTTCGCCTCTTTTGGTAAGATATAAGGCGTAATCAAGAAAACTATTTTCTACCGCCCTCAACTTTTCTTTTTTTTCAAGAGAATCTATTAAAATATTTGCGATTTTCATTAATTAATTTTTTTAACCTGATTTGGGGTGTTACGGCGATAGCGGTCAATTTCATTTTTAGTAGATTCAAAGCGCACCAATTCTTTACCCACTAATTTTATTCCCGAAGTAGCCTTTACTTTGGCTGGGTTGACCTGAATGCCACGATAAATTAATTCGAAATGCAAATGCGGACCAGTTGATCTTCCAGTATTTCCAACATAAGCCACAACATCGCCTTGCTTGACCTTGGAACCAGCTTTAAATTTTTTACTGAATCTGCTTGCATGACCATAAGCAGTTGAATAATCACCATTATGCATAATTTGAACATAATTTCCATATCCACCTTTTTTTGCCATATAAACTATCGTGCCACTGCCGGCTGCCAAAATCGGAGTACCAATTGGCGCCGCAAAATCTACGCCCTTGTGCATTTTAGAATATCCCAAAATTGGGTGTCTTCTCATTCCAAAACCTGAAGAAACTCTTGCCCCATTTATTGGCGTTCTAAGTAAGGATTTTCTAACAGAATTTCCTTTAGCATCAAAATATTCGACCTTATCATTAATTTTGTGCATATAAATTTCGATTTTTCGATTTTGAAGAGTTAATGACGAAAATAATACATTTCCATCGCGGACTTTTTTTCCATCTTCGTCATAAAAACTCTCAACCAACATTTCAAATTTATCGCCACTATGAATATCGCGTTGAAAATCCACATCATAGCCGTAAATATTAATCATATTCATCATAGCATTCGGTGAAATTCCAGCTTCGACACCATCAACAAACAGACCATTTTTTATAACTCCAAAATATCGAGAATTATATTTTAAAAGCTTAATTTTTAACTCCCTTGCATCATATCCTCCATCATTTTTTCTAGTGACTACAATATTTTCATCGATGGCTGAGGGAATAGTTATGTTAGAAATAATAACCTTCTTTTGCTCAGCTTGATTTTGTTCCTCTTTATTTTCTGAACGGTAAGTAATGTTTATAACGCTTCCAACATTTAAATTTTGGATATTGTGAACTTTTTTGATTGCCGTTAAAATTGCAAAAATATCTTGTTCGCCAGAGCCAATATTAGCGAGGATTTTCAATAAGGTGTCACCATTTTTTATTTCGTAATCCAAAATTTGTTCTTCATCATAATCAAAATTATATTGGGAGCCAGCTAAAGAAATTTTTATAGATTTTGATAAATCTTTGTTTCCTGAAAAGAAATTAGAAGAATTTAGAAATAAAATTGAATATTGATAAATTTTGAACAACAAAAAAACCGATAAAATCGTTATTGAAATTGGCTTAAAAAGCTTGTTTTCAATAATGAGATTTATCAAATCCAATATTTGATTTCTTTTTTGGTTTTTATTTGTATTTTTTTTCAATTTTTAAATATTTGGCGGATTAACAATTTGCTTTATAAATTAAAGTAAAAACTATTTTATAGACAATAAAGTTTTTTTTAGCTACAATTATTTATATTTTTATGTATTTTTATTTAAAATAATAATCTTATAGTTTTTAAGATGAAAAAAATTTATTTACCTAAATTAAAAAACAATTATCTGTTAAAATAAATAATAGAAATTAAATTTTAAACTACCAATTATTTTAACATAAATAAAATTAAATAAAATTAAAATTTTTAAAAAAATATGAAACTTAAGCAAAAACCAAAAAATTCTAAAAATTTAAACACTAAAAACGCCAAAAATATAAAATCAGCAAAAAGCTCCAATGCCCCTAAAATCAAGAGTAAAATCCAAGTAAAAGCCAAAGTAAAAACTAATCAAAAACCAAAAAATAAAGTAGAATCTAAGGTCAAAAAACCCGTAATTAACCCAAAAACTTCTAAAAAAATTATCGAAAAAAAACCAATTGCAAAACCCCTAAAAAATAAAAATAAATCTCCAAAAATTATAACAAAAAAACCGCCAATAAAATTAACTCCTGCCAAAACCAAAACTCCACCAAAAAAAGTTCAAAATAGCAAAAAAACCATTGAAAATAAAAAACCCAAAGCTCCAAAAAAAGTTGAAGTTAAAATAAATAAAGTTGAGGTTAAAGATAAAAATAAAAAAAATCCAAAAATTTCCTCATCAAATAACTCAAATAATAATTTTGGCATAAATAGTTTTGTGGTTTATCCATCTCATGGCGTTGGCAAAATCATCAATATTGAAGAAAATATTATTGCCAACCAAAAGATTAATTGTTATCACATTTTTTTTGATAAAGAAAAATTATCCATTAAAATTCCTGTCAAAAATTCTGATAAATTTGGTATAAGACCACTATCAACCAAAGCAAAAATGGAAGAGGTTTTATCTATTCTTCGCAGTGGCGTAAAAAAAATGAAAGGAATGTGGTCAAGAAGGGCGCAAGAATATGAAACTAAAATTAATTCTGGCGATATAATTATGCTTGCCGAAGTTCTTCGCGACCTTACTCGCGACATCGACGACTCCGAGCGGTCATATAGTGAGCGCATCATCTATGAAACAGCAATTTTTAGGCTCGCTTGCGAATATTCAGCAATTTACAATATTAATTTTGAAGATGCCAAAGAAAAAATTATCGTAACCGCTAAAGATAAGCTGGAAAGCGATAAAAAATCTTCTTCAAAAGATGATGGATTTGATGATTTTGACAATCCAAAAAATAAGAAAGGCGATGATGAAGAGGAAGAAGAGGACGATGATGAGGAAGAGGAAGAGGAAGATGATTTTAACTATGAATATAATGAGGATGATAATTTTGATGACGAAGATGATGAAACTCCAAAAAAACGCAAAAAATAATATGAACGCCATTCTTCAAACCATTGATATTTCCAAAAATTTCACCCAAGCCAACAACAAAATTGCTGTCTTAAAAAATATCAATTTAAAAATAATGCCCGCAGATTTTGTTTCCTTGGTTGGTCCTTCTGGATCGGGCAAAACCACTTTGTTGCAAATCTGTGGATTGCTTGATAATCCAAGCTCTGGAAACATAATTATCAATGGCAAGGAAATGGCCAAATCTTCTGACAAAATTCGCACCGAAATTCGCAAAAAACAAATTGGTTTTATTTATCAATTTCATCATTTGCTCCCAGAATTCTCAGCAATCGAAAACACCGCCCTCCCCCTTTTTATTCAAGGTGTTAACAAAAGTAAAGCCTTACAAATCGCTAAAGAAATTCTGGAAGAAATCGAACTTGGTGACAGAATAAATTTTAAACCCGCACAGCTATCGGGTGGTCAACAACAAAGGGTAGCAATTGCTAGAGCAATAGCCTCAAAACCGAAATTAATTTTGGCAGATGAACCAACTGGAAACCTTGATAGCGAACTTTCTGAGAAGATTTTTTCATTATTAAAAAACCTAACAAAAAAATATGAAATTTCTTGTTTGGTAGTTACCCATAATTTAGAACTCGCCAAAAAAACCGACCGAATTCTGACAATTAAAAACGGATTTTTAAACGAATAATTTTAAAAATTATATTTTTAAATATTTGGCAACATCAAGCATACGCACTGAGAAAGCCCACTCATTATCATACCAAGAGCAAACCTTAACCATATTTCCACCAATTACTTTAGTTTGAGTGGCATCGTAATTTGAGCTAAAATTATTATGATTAAAAACAGGTGTCTTATCTTCTTGTGACACCTTCCAAATTAATTCTAAGGCGTATTTAGAAATTTTTTCTATACCATCATAATTTAATTTTTCTGGAGTGTCTTCAGGAGTATGATAATAATTGTGTCCACCAGTATGCAGAAAAGCTATCGGTATCTTCTTATTGTAAAAGCTAGCATGATCACTACCTCCAGTACCTCTGGATGTTATACTTTTGGCAAAACTATATTTATCGCTTAGTTCTCCAATATATTTTGTCACATCTACCGAGCTATTTG
>JBMSPZ010000001.1:0-26408 GCA_049423025.1 Rickettsiales bacterium | reverse complement strand
AAGGAATATAATTTCTCTAGCTACATAATATCGGCTATTAAGGTTAATTTTAAAGAATTGAAATTTTATAATCTGATGATCTTGATTTGGTTGATAATATATATTCTTAATTACAAAAATGCAGATTCGGTCTATGGTGGAATTGAATTTTCAATTAATCCTGAATTAATATATTTAACTTTTATTAATCAAATAATTTGTGCCTTCCCACTCGGTGCGTTTCGGAAAGGTTATTATTATTTCGACCCTAGTTTTGATAGAGTTTTGCCTGCAATTTTTTTATTCATTTCTTTCTTTTTTGCAATTAAGTTTTTTTTAAAAAAAATTGAACTCTCCAAAAAAACCTCCGCCACTTTTTTAATTATTGGTATTGCCTTATCAGTATTTCCAACACTCATGATCAGTTTTTCAAACTTCTATCAAAATTTGCTTCTCAATGATGAAAATCCGCAGACCTTTGTTCAAATTTATTTACAATATATTGGTATGGGTATTTTGATGCTGGTTTTTTTTAATTATGTAATTAAAAATTCCAAAAAATATCGCTCATATTTTATGCAAAAACTTTTGATTAATTTACTGGCTTTTTTAATCTCGGCAGTGGTGGCGATAGTTCATATTATAAATTATTCAACTTTTGAGAAGAAAAATTTTTTAATAAATAATCTCGAAATTGTCATTAAAGCTATAAATAATGGAATAATGAAAGAGATACCAAAAAATATTTTATCGAAAAATATCAATGAAGTTCCAAATAAATATCATCGCTTTGATTATTGGCGAGGTCTAGAATATAATCCACAAACCAAATTATATGAGATAAATAAATTTAATAAGGATGAAATGATTTTGGTTGATAATATAAATGCTTTTCATGGTTCTTTATTTTATCAATATCATACAACTTCATATTTTGAGGTATTTGGTATTTATGCTAATGAAAATGCTAAAAAAATAACTGAAATCGGTATAGATTATAAAAATCATTTTTATATCGAAAATGGTGATAATCTAAATAATGAATCACTCGTTCATAATAAATTTAACTTAGATGGTTTTGTAATTTTTTCAAAATTACAAAATATTCAGATTTTGAATCGAGAAAATAATGAATTCGATATGATTTTTGCCCTTGATTCGCCAAAAATATTTATTGATAAGCTTTATTTATTTAATTTTGATAAAATTATTACCACTTTAAGTAAAAAATTTGATAGCAAAATTTTTTATCAAAATAAAGATAAATATTTACAAGATTTGATTTCGAGTCAAGACGGGATTTTGATTGAACTAAATGGGGTTTTTAATTTAAAACAATAAAAATTACTTAGCTTTTTTTATAGCTTCAATTATTTCATTTTTATTTAAAAGCTCACTCATTAAAATTCCGTTTTGTGCATTTGGACCGTAAACTATGTTAAATGGAATGGCGTATCTATCGTATTTGGCCATAAATTTCATTACCTCATCATCGGGTTTAGTAATATCGGCTCTAAAACCAACTACCTCACCGCTTTTTAAAAGAGAATTAATCTCTTCGCTATTTAAAACCATTATTTTGTTAAATTTGCAGGTTATGCACCAATCGGCAGTTACATCAACTAAAATAACTTTGCCTTGAGCAATTTGAGTCGATAATAATGACTCATCAAAGTTAAGCCATAAAGAATTAAATTCTTGTTTTTTTTGCGATTCCCATTCGTGAAATTCAATTGGTAAAATAAATGAAGTGATGATAATGAATAAAATTAATATATTTTTGATAAGTTTTTGTTTGATTTTAAATGAAAAAAACAATACCAAAGCCAAAACACCAGTTACAATACCAGGGAAATATCCAATAATATTGCATAAAACATAAGTCAACCACACAGCTGTTGCAAATAAAAATCCAGCTAAAATCTGTTTGGTTTTTTGCATCCAACTACCAGGTTTTGGAAAATATTTTAAAGATTTTGGAAATAAAATTAGTGCAATATAAGGCAAGCTAAAACCAACACCGATAAAAAAGAAAATGGTTAATATAGAAAGGAAATTTTGGGTTAAAGCAAAAGATATAGCGCTTCCAAGAAATGGAGCGGAGCATGGGGTAGCTAATAAAACCGCTAAAATTCCAGATAAAAAATTTGGAACAAAAATATTTTTTTCTGCAGTTTTTTGTGAAATTTTTTTGTTCAAAATTGTTGCCAAGAACTGGCTATAAGTTAACTCAAAGAATCCAATTAATTCAGCGGTGAACAATATTAGAATTACAATTAAAAAGATTATGAAATATGGATTTTGGAATTGAAAACCCCATCCTAAATTCGAACCAACCGCTTTGATGGAATAGGTTATCAAGGCTAAAATTATGAAACAAAATCCAATGCCAATAATGGTGGCAATAAAACCCTCTCTAATTTTGGCTTGAGAAGCGCCAGAGTGCTTGATTATGCTCATTAGTTTAATTGATAAAACTGGCAATACGCAAGGCATGATGTTTAAGATGAATCCACCAATAATAGCTAAAATAATCTTAACTAAAAAGTTTGATAGATTATTTTCTTTATTAGCTTCGAGGCTCATATCGATATCTTCAAAATTACCGCCGGAGTTAGGTTCTAACAATTGAGAGCCAAAATACTCTTGAATCTTTTTGAGTGATGCTTTGTCGATATTGCTTGATAAATCAAGGGAAAAATTTTGAGAAACAGGAACGCAAACATCTTTGCAAATTGCAAAATTTAAGTCCATATTCACTTTAAAATTTGCTTTTTGGTCTTTAAGCTCAACAATAATCGGGATTAAAATATAGTCATTATAGTATTTGTAATTAATTTTTTCTACACCAATTTCTTCAGAGCCAGTTTTTGCCTGCGGAAAAATCACATTATGAAAATCATAATTTTCACTTTTGCTAAAATTAAAAGTCGGAGGGGAGCCTATTGAGTTGCTGTCGTTGCCGTAAATTTTCCAGCCTTCCTTAAGCTTGAATTCAACTCCTAAAATGACATTTCTATGTCCGTTTTTTTCATAATAACTTCCAATTAATGAAGTTTTAACTCCGCTAATTTCATGATCTTGCCATGGCGATGAAGATGCTAAGGAGTTGCTGGCAAAAAAAACAAATGCAAACAATATTTTGGCGAATAATTTCATATTTTTTTAAAATCTATGTTGAAAATCTTAAGTTAGTATTATAATATTTTTAAAAAAATAAATTACAATTTAATATAGAAAAAATGAATCAACATTCTAATTTTGGTAATAAAGATGTTTTATATGCCAATTCAAAAAAAGTTTCATGCGACGGAAGTTCATCTACCTCCAAGCACCCATTGATTTACTTATATATGGGTGAAAATGATTTTGTGGTTTGTCCTTATTGTAGCAAATATTTTTCCTTAAATAAAACCTCAAATTCTAACATAAATATTCTTAAAAATAAAAAAAATTAACAATGACAAATACTGCAATTATAGGTCTTCAATGGGGAGATGAGGGAAAGGGAAAAATCGTCGATTTCTTGTCTGATAAATTCAATGCTGTGGTTCGATTTCAGGGTGGAAATAATGCAGGTCACACCATAAAAGTCGATGGAAAAGTTTTTAAGTTAAGCTTGTTGCCCTCAGGAATTATTCGCCAAAAATTCTCTGTAATTGGCAGTGGAGTTGTGGTTGATCCAGAATCGCTTTTGCAAGAAATTAACAATATTGAAGAAAAGGGCATTAAAATAAATTCACAAACGCTTGCAATTGCCGATAATGTTTGTTTAGTTTTATCGCTTCATCGTCAACTTGATCAATTTTTAGAAAATCGCAAAGGTGTTAATAAAATAGGCACAACTTGTCGTGGCAATGGTCCAGCCCATGAAGATAAGGTTGGTAGAAGAGCGATAAGAATTTGTGATTTAAATGACTCAAATTCTTTAATGGTAAAAGTAGAAAATTTAGTTGATTATCACAATATTATCCGCAAAGGTTTGGGCGAAGAATTGATTAATCCTCAGGCTATTTATCAAGAATTACTAAAAACCAAGGAGTGGATTTTCAAATATGCTCGTCCAGTTTTTGAAATAACTAAAAAATTAGAAGAAGTTGGCAATGTAATGTTTGAAGGGGCGCAAGGTGCATTATTGGATATTTCTTTCGGAACCTATCCGTTTGTAACTTCAAGCAATATTTCTTTAGCTCAAGCTTCAATTGGCTCTGGACTTGGATTTGACAAGGTTCATAAAACTCTTGGCATCCTTAAAGCATACACTACTAGAGTTGGCTCAGGACCTTTCCCAACTGAATTAAATGATGATATCGGTGAATTTTTAAGAATCGAGGGCAATGAAGTTGGAACTGTCACTGGAAGAAACCGTCGTTGCGGTTGGTTTGATGCTGTATTGATAAAACATGCCGTTAAAATTTCGGCAGTAAAGGAAATTGCTTTAATGAAAATTGATGTTCTAGACAAATTAGCCAAAATCAAAATTTGTGTTGGTTATAAAATAAATGGCAAAGAACTTGATTATTTCCCTCATGACTCGTCATTATGGAATAAGATAGAGCCAGTATATATCGAACTTGAAGGCTGGAAAGATAAAACTCAAGGCATTACTAATTTTGCGGATTTGCCAAATCTAGCAAAACAATATATTCGTAAAATTGAAGAAATTTGTAATATAAAAGTTGCAATTATTTCTACAGGAGCTAAAAGAGAAGAAACAATTATAATATAAAATATGGAAAATAACAAACAATTAGTAGTCCTACAAATTCTTCCTTCTCTGGAAAGTGGGGGAGTGGAGCGAGGAACTATTGACATCGCCAAGAATCTTAAGGCCCAAAACTTTATTCCAATCGTGGTTTCTAGCGGTGGAATTTTGGTTTATGAACTTAAAGAAGCCAAAATTAATCATATTCAACTTAATGTAAAATCAAAAAATCCTTTTACGATTTTTTTTAACATCGCCAAAATTGAAGAAATCATTAATGAATATAAGGTAGATATTGTTCATGTTAGGTCAAGAGCGCCAATGTGGAGCGCTTATTTTGCCTGCAAAAGAACTAAAACCAGATTGATTTCAACTGTTCATGGCACTTATTCCTTAAATTTTTTGAATTGGCAAATTTTTCCACCAAAAAAATTCTACAATTCTATAATGTTGAAAGCGGAATCTATTATTGTGGTTTCAAATTATATTAAAAATTACTTACTCAGAAATTACCAAGGTAATTTTGCAAGCAATATCACTGTCATTCAAAGAGGGGTTGACCTTCGATATTTTAATGAAGAAAAAGTTTCAAAAAATCGTGTGATTGATTTAATTAAAAAATGGAATTTACCCGAAGATAAAAAAATTATTTTAATGCCCGCAAGATTTACTTCTTGGAAGGGGCATGAATTTTTAATTGATGCTTTGAAAAATGTCAAAAATGATTTTTTTTGTGTTATGGTTGGCTCTGATCACGGTCATAAAAATTATCGTAAAAAAATTGAGCAAAAAATTATTAAAGAAAATTTGGCAGGAAAAATCCGTATTGTTGGAGCCTGTAAAGATATGCCTGCTTGCTATAATTTATCTCATTTTGTTATTGCCCCAAGTGTTCGTCCAGAAGCTTTTGGAAGAATTTCAATTGAAGCCCAAGCTTCTTCGAGGGTGGTAATTGCAACTAAAATTGGCGGTTCGCTTGAAACTATTATCGATGAAAAAACAGGTTTTTTAGTTGAGCCATTCGATGTTGATGCTTTAAGTGCAGTTATAGACAGAGTTTTAGAAATGTCAAAAGAGCAAACCGATCAAATTGGTCGGGCAGGTAGAAAAAATATTGAAGAAAATTTTTCTAATGATTTAATGTGTCAAAAAACCATTGATTTATATTGTAATCCAAAGGTTGAAGAAGTTGAAAAAGTTTCTTAAATTACTGTCTTAAATTGCTAATAATTTTTAAAACTTGCTCATGAAGTTTTGGCGTTGACGAAGCCACTAATTTTGTGTTAGATTCTAGCTTCAATTCATTCCCGCTCCAGTCAGTAATAATACCGCCAGCATTTTTAATAATTGGAATATGTGAGGCAAAATCATAAATTTTTAATTCAGGTTCGATAATTAAGTCTACAAAACCCGAGGCTAAACAGCCATAAGCATAGCAATCGCCACCATAAACTACTCCACCAATTTTTTGATATTTGGTGAGCAAGCAAATTTGTTCAAAAATTATTTTATTTTCGCCTTTAAAAAAGAATGGGGAGCTAGAACTTAAAACAGCATTTTCAATATTTTGACAATTACGAGTATGAATTTTATTGCCATTAAACCAAGTGCCTTGACCCTCAATACCAAGCCATCTTTCACCATTGATTGGTTGGTTGATGACTCCTAAAATTACTTTATTATTTTCAGTTAGGGCAATTAAATTGCCAAAAATCGGGCGTCCAACAATGAAAGAAGAAGTGCCGTCAATTGGGTCGATAATCCAAACATATTTGGCATTTTCTTGATGATTGCCATATTCTTCGCCAATAATTCCATGATCTGGATAATGCAAAAAAATTTCTTCACGAATTTTTTCTTCAATGGTTTTGTCGGCAATAGTGACGGGCGAGTCGTCATCTTTTGCCATTTCTTCATTACTTACTCGATAATATTTTTTGGAAATTTCGGTAGCTATATCAGCAAGTTTGTTGGCAAATGCAATTAATTCATTATTTATCATAAAATTTTTCGTGAAAGTTATTTTTTATAGTTTATAAATATTAGTAAATATTAAATTAATTTTTAAAAAAATGAAAGAAAGAATTGCAATAATTTCTGGTTTTCGCTCACCGATGGGCAAAGCCGGTGGAGCCCTTAAAAACCTTAGTGCTAGCGACCTTGGTGCAAGAATTGCCAAGGAAGTTTTGCTTCGAAGCAATATTGACAATAAATTAATCGACGAAGTGATAATCGGCAATGTCGCTCAACCTGCAGATAGCGCTAATATTTCTCGAGTAATTGCTTTAAAAGCTGGCTTGAATAATGAAGTTTCTGCATATACAGTGCATAGAAATTGTGCTTCAGGAATGGAAGCTTTTACCACGGCTTTTGCCAAAATTAATGCTGGCTATGGAGATTTGATGTTGGTTGGCGGTGTTGAGTCGATGAGCAATATTCCGCTTTTTTATGGCAAAAAAATGGTCGAAATTTTTACTAAATTAAGTAAAAGCAAAACCACGATTGAAAAAATTCGTAGCTTTAACGGCTTTAAATTTCATCATCTAAATCCAGTTCTTGGTTTAGTTCAAGGCTTAACTGATCCAATTTCAGGATTAATTATGGGTTGCACCGCAGAAAATGTCGCTCGCGATCTTTATGTTTCAAGGCAAGAGCAAGATCAATTCGCATTGAATTCGCATATTAAAGCTCAAAATGCTACCGAAAAAAATATTTTCAAGGCAGAAATTATTCCAATTTTCAATAATGACGAAAAAAATTCGCAAATGATTGAAGAAGATGAGGGAATTCGCAAGAATCAAAAAATTGAAGATTTACAAAAATTAAAACCATATTTTGAAAAAGTTGCAGGTTCAGTTACTGTCGGCAACTCTTCGCAAATCACCGATGGCTCAGCTTTTGCTTTGGTTGCCAAAGAAAGCTATGCCAAAAAATTACAACAAGAATTTGGTTTTGAAATTTTAGGATATTTAACTGAATTTGCTTATGCTGGTTTGGAGCCATCAAGAATGGGTCTTGGTCCAGTTCATGCCACCAAGAAACTACTCGATAAAACTCAATTAAAACTTAGTGATTTTGATTTGGTAGAAATTAACGAAGCTTTTAGTGCTCAGGTTTTAGGCTGTTTGCGAGCTTTTGCAAGCGATGAATATTGTCATGATCATTTTAACATGTCGACCCCTCTTGGTGAAATTAATCCAGAAATTGTAAATGTTAATGGCGGAGCCATTGCTCTTGGCCATCCAGTTGGTATGTCGGGTGCTAGAATTATTATTCACTTGCTTAGAGAATTAAAGCGAAGAGGTAAAAATCGTGGATTGGCAAGCCTTTGTATCGGTGGTGGACAAGGTGGAGCATGTTTGCTTGAAGTCAATTAAAAAAAAGCTAGAAAAAATTATAATAAATATTAAAATTATTAAAAACTAACCTAAATTTTATTTTATGAATATTGAAAAAATCTCAATTGGAAAGGATGTTCCAAATAATGTTAATGTTATCATTGAAGTGCCAATGAATGCTGATCCAGTCAAATATGAAATGGACAAAGATAGCGGTGCAATTTTTGTCGACCGTTTTATTGCCACTCCAATGTATTACCCGTGTAATTATGGCTTTATTCCACACACCTTATCTGAAGATGGCGACCCTGCCGATGTTTTAGTGGTTTCTGATTTCGCCATTGTACCTGGTGCTGTTATTGCGGTAAAACCAGTTGGTGTTTTAATCATGGAAGATGAAAAGGGAATGGATGAAAAAATTTTAGCGGTTCCTGCTGTTAAACTCAATTCAACTTACGAAAAAATTGATGATATTTCTGAATTACCAGAAAGACTTATCAATAAAATCAAGCATTTCTTCGAGCATTATAAAGATTTAGAAAAAGGCAAATGGGTTAAAGTAAAAAGCTTCGAAGGTGCTAACACCGCCAAGAAACTTATCGGCGAAGCGGTGGAAAGATTTAATAAAGCCAAGTAGTTATATAAGCTTTGTAAAATATTGAAATACTGGAAAAGCTATCAGTTCTCAGCTCCCCTGACTTTAAGGGGGCAGAGAGATTTCCAAAAATTAAATGTAGTTAATTTGGCGGAATCATAGTGGGGGTGTGCATAAAGCCCAACTTTCAAAGCGGTGTTATCTCTCATCCCTTGGCTTAAATAACAAAATCTTACATAAAATATTAGCGGTGTTATCACCCTTCTCTTGAAGGAGGGTAAAATTTTTTTTACCAAAAAAAATTTTGGGAGGGAGGAATTTTGTAATACAAAAATTTAAATTTTTTTCTAAATTAATTTTTTAAATTCCAAATAAATCGTAAAAAAAATCGCTTGTGATTTAAACATATTTATAAAAAATATGCAAATCACAAGCGACTATGAAAAATATTTTAGTGATAAAATTATTTTTTAGCGTCCTTTTTTTCTTCGGCTTTAGCAGGAGTTGCTGAGGAAGTTGGAGTTGCTGTTGCTTGAGCGGTTGGAGTTTCTTCTTCAGATTTGCCACGACCAACGATACTAGCAATTAAAAAATTTCCTTTCTTTTTTAATTTTACACCATTTGGTAATTTTAAGCTATTGGCACGGAATTTTGAACCAACATGAAGTGAAGCAACATCAGCTTCGATAAATTCTGGTATTGATTTTTCGCCATCGCATAAAACACTTACTCTTCTAGCTACAACATGCAAGAAACCACCTTTTTTTAATCCTGGAGATTTGTCATTATTGGTGAATTTAATTTTTGGTTGGGCAGGAATTGGAGCGTTTTCTTGGCATTGGATAAAATCGATATGAACTGGAGCATCAGAAACTGGGTCAAGCTCAATTTTATGGGCAATTACACGGTTTTTTTTGCCAGAAATTTCTAGATCAATGACGCTATTTAAAGCAAAGCCTTTTGAATAATGTAATTCAAACTCTTTTGAATTAATGCTCAAATTAATGTTACCATTTTTAGAATAGATAACTGCAGGGATTCTGCCGACTCTTTTGATTTTTTTTGATGCCTGGGTTCCAAGATTTTCTCTGATTTCAGCTTGCAACAAGATTGACATATATTCTCCAAATTTATTATGTTGTTAGTATTTAAAATATCTAGGGTGAAAAAATTTTTAAATTAAAAAAATTTAACAAATCAAATAGATATTTATTTTAGAAGGCAAATATTTTATTGATATTAAAAAACAAAATCAAGTGGATTTTAAATGTTTTTCAAGCTCTTTTAAAACTTCTTCGACATGTCCTTTAACTTTGACATTGTTCCAAATCTTTAAAATTTTTCCCATTTTATCGATTAAAATTGTGGTGCGATCAATACCGATATATTTTTTGCCAAACATAGATTTTTCTTTTAATACATCATAGCCTTTGCAAACTTCACCATTTTCGTCAGATAAAAGTGGGATTGTAAGTTTAAATTTGTTAATGAATTTGCAATGACTTTCAACATTATCACGAGAAATTCCAGCGACAACGCAATCAAATTTCTCAAATTCAGGTAATTTTTTACTGAAATCTTGGGCTTCAATCGTGCAACCGGGAGTATCGTCTTTTGGATAAAAATAAATTACCACAAATTTTCCTTTTAATTCTGATAAATTAAATTCACTTCCTTCGTCACTTGGCAGTGTGAATAAAGGGGCAGGGCTATTAATTTCAAGGGTCATATTAATTTTTTTTCGAAGTTTTTGTGGAAGTTTCCTCGGTTTTGATTTGCGAAATAATATCATTAAATTGCGATTGGCTACATAAACCAAGCAAAACCACATCTCTTGGTTTAATATTTTTCATGTTCCAATGCGATTTATTGCGAATGCAATCAATCATATTGTCGGTAGTGCCAATTAATTTTTTGATTTGCGAATTGGAAATTTCTGGATAATATTTTAATAAAAATGCGATACCATCTGGCTTGTCTTGTCTACGAGCAATTGGGGTATATTTAGTTTGCTTTTGAGCTGGCTTGATATCGGCGCCAGAGGATTTATTGATAATCAATGATGATTGGCTATTAAGCTCGCATCTTTTGATTTCTTCTTCCGAAAGTTGACCTGATAAAACTGGATTTTGCCCTATAATGCCATTGGCAACATCGCCATCGGCAATACCTTGAACCTCAAGCTCATGTAGACCACAAAATCTCGCAATTTGGGCGAAGGTAAGTGAGGTATTTTCAACTAGCCAAACTGCAGTGGCCTTTCTCATCAATGGTAATTCTTGCATTTTGAAATCAATTTAAATTTTATATGGGATTTTAAAAATTTTTTTTTAAAATATTATAACAATAACTTTAATCTGCCAAACTTATAAAAGCAAGTATTCAATTATGCTAATTATTTTATCGCCAGCAAAATCATTGGATTTCGAGACTAAATTTCAACATCCAAAACCAAGTAATGCTATTTTTGAAGCCGAAAAAAACCAACTAATCGCTAATTTAAAAAAATTTTCTTGCAAAAACATTCAAGATTTAATGGCAATTAGTGAAAATTTGTCTGACCTAAATTTTCAACGCTATCAAAATTTTGAAAATCAGCCTTTGCGTCCAGCTATTTTAGCTTTTGATGGCGATGTTTATGATGGTTTTAACAAGCATGATTTCCATAAATCTGATTATGAATTTGCTCAAGAACATTTGCGAATTTTATCGGGTTTGTATGGCTTACTTAAGCCTCTTGACCTGATTCAGCCTCACCGTCTGGAAATGGGTACGGATTTTAAAAAATTCAATTTTATCGTAAAAAACTTATATGATTTTTGGCAAGAAAAAATCACTAATGAACTAAATAAAAATTGTCATGAATATATTATAAATCTTGCTTCTCAAGAATATTTTAAGGCGGTTAATTCTAAAAAAATTAATAAAAAAATCGTTGAAATTAGTTTTAAAGAAAAAAAACAGGGTCAATTCAAGGTAGTTGGAATCAGCTCTAAGAAAGCTCGGGGGACGATGGCAAATTATGCAATTAAAAATAAAATTACTAAACCAACAGATTTACAAAAATTTAATCTTGATAATTACAATTTTAATCAAAAGCTTTCAAGTGAGCAAAACTGGGTATTTTGCCGATGATAAATGTTGAAAATTTTTATATTGATAATTTTTTAATCTTCAATTTCAATGAAGTTGAAAGCACCAATGATTTAGCTAAATCGCTAATAAAAAATCAGCAATTATTGCCGAATCAAATTATTTTGGCAAAAACTCAAACCAAAGGGAAGGGCAGGCTAGATAGGCAGTGGCAGTCGCCAATTGGCAATTTGTATTTTTCAATTTTTTTACAAAATAATTTACCTTTAACAAAAAATAATCAATTAAGCTTTGTGGCAAGTTGTGCCTTGAATCAGACTATATCTAAATTAGCAAAAATCGATTTGCAAATCCAAAATAAATGGCCAAATGATTTATTGATTAATCAGCAAAAAGTAGCGGGAATACTTATTGAAGGCGAGTCGATTACTGATAATTTAAGTAATATTATTGTTGGAATTGGAGTGAATTTGATGTCTCATCCGCAAAATTCATTATTTTTGGCAAATAATTTGCGAGATTTAAAGATTAATATCACCCCAATAGAATTTTTAAAAATTTTTTTACCAGAATTTCAAAAAATATATAATATTTGGTTAAATTTTGGTTTTAAAAATATAAGAGAATTATGGTTGGCAAATGCTTATAAAATTGGCGAAGAAATTAAAATTAATTGCTCTAACGCCAATGAAATTGGCATTTTTACTGGAGTGAGTGATGATGGTTGCATTATTTTAAAAGCAAATAATATTGATAAAAAAATAAATTATGGCGATGTATCTTAAAAAAGAATTTGACAGCTTAAAAAAAATGATTTAATTTTTTTAAAAAAAACATATATAGATATGCAAAATCAATTACCAAAAATTCAATTTCCACTTACCGAAAATCAAGCTCAATCCTTGTCTAAAGAGGCTTTAGAAATTCTTGAAACCTTAGAGCAAATTGAAAATCACACCGCTGAACTTCGCAAAAAAATTATGGCTGAAGTTAGCAAAAATCAGGCTGGAAATCTCCATCTAAATCTTGACGAAGTTTAAATATTCTTAACAAAGTTGTGTCGGTTTTTTTAACAAAAAATTGAACTGACTTTTACCAAAATTTCGCTGATCCAATATCTGAAAATTCACTAAAATTTTATCTTGAATTTTTTCAAAATATTTTTTGTCACTTTCAATTATAAATAAGGTTTTGGTGCTAAAAAAATTTTGTTTAAGCAAATTATTAATTATAGTTAAATAATCATATTCATAAGGCGGATCTAAAAAAATTATGTCGAATATTTTATCATAATTATTTTTTATATATTCTGCGGATTTATTGATTATTGTTGCTTCTTCCTCAATCTTCAAAATTTGTAAATTCTTTTTTAAAAGATTTATATGTTCTAAACTACTGTCAATAAATAATACCTCTTTTACTCCTCTTGATAAGGCTTCAATGCCTATCGCTCCAGTTCCACAACAAACATCTAAAAACACTGACTCTTTAAATTTGAGCTGATATTCTTGCATAAAATTGGCGCTTAATAAAATATTAAAAAGAGCTTCACGATTTTTATCAGTTGTTGGTCTTAAGTCTTTGATTTTAAAGGAATCGGCTAATTTTCTACCCTTGAATTTTCCGCTAATTATTCTCATTTTCCCGATTAAATCTAAGTTCATCGGCGTAAAATACCCCGAGTAATTTTACATTTTTAGAAAAAAACCCGAGTTCTTCAAGTGCTAAAGCAACATTGTTTTGAGCTGGATGTCCTTCGATGGTAATGAAAAATTTTGCTTGTTTGGAAACGCCTCCAGGAATATAGCTTTCAAGTTTTACCATACTTACACCATTGGTTGCAAAGCCACCAAGTGCTTTGTATAAAGAGCCGGGAATATTGCGAATGGTAAATAGCAATGATGTTAGAGCGGGTTTTAAATTATAGTCAATTTCGGGTGGATTCTTAGAAATAACTATAAAAATAGTGATGTTGTCATTGCAAGAATCTTGAACATTTTCTTGTAAAATATCAAGCCCATATAACTCGCTGGCTAATTTTGAGCAAATTGCTCCTTTACTTTTATCACCTAATTTGGCCACAAATTCAGCGGCCTTTGCGGTGTTTGAATATTCAACGATATTTAAATTGAGTTTTTGTAAATTATTTTGGCATTGCATTAGAGCCTGTGGATGAGAATATACTTCTTTTAAATCCTCAATTTTTGAACCCTTGACCCCACATAATTGATGAGAAATTAAAAAGAAATGTTCGGCAACAATCGAAACATCAAATTTTTGTAACAAATCATGAATCTCTGAAACACGACCAGCATAAGAATTTTCTAGAGGAATCATTCCATATTCAACCTCATTATTTTCTACCGCATTAAAAACTTCTTGAAAAGTTTGATAGGCTACTGCTTGATATTTTGGATAAAATTTTAAGCAAGCTAAATTTGAATTGGCACCATTAGTGCCTTGAAAGGCGATAATTTTTGGAGAGATGGCCATAAATGTTAATATTAAATTTAGAAGAAATTATTCTCTTTATGATTTTAGCTGATAAAATTAAATTGACAAAGGGAAAAAATATTAGATAATTTATTTTAAATTGTTTAAAAGTTAAAAAATATGTCTAATAAAAATTGGAGCGTTGATAGTTGGCGAAATTTTCCAATCAAGCAACAACCGCAATATCACGATTTAAAAGAGCTTGCCAAGGTCGAATTAGAATTGGCAAAATTTCCACCTTTGGTTTCTATTGATGAAATTGAAAGGCTCAAGGCTGAATTATCTCAAGTTAGTAAGGGTGAAGCCTTTTTGCTTCAAGGCGGGGATTGTGCCGAGAGTTTCGTTGAATTTTCTCATGCTAATTTAAAAAATTATTTTCGCACCATCATGCAAATGACCATTGCTTTAATGTATGGGTTGAAAAAGCCTGTAGTTAAGGTGGGTAGAATTGCTGGTCAATATGCCAAACCTCGCTCCCAAGGCGAAGAGGTAATTGATGGAAAGGCTTTACCAGCTTATCGTGGAGATATTGTTAACGGAATTGAGTTTGAAGAAATCGCCCGAAAATCTGACCCAAATCGTTTAAGCGAAGCCTATTTTTATTCTTCTGCATCTTTAAATTACCTTCGAAGTCTTGCCCTAGGAGGCTACGGAAATCTTGATAAGGTTAATAAATGGATAGAAGAATTTTCTCATAATTTTAACAACAAAAATAATATCGAGGAAGTAACTTCAAAAATCACCGAGATTTTATCTTTCATGAAATCTTGTGGAATTGATTATAAGTCAATGCCTCAATTTACTACTGCAAGTTTTTACACATCTCACGAAGCTTTACTTTTAAATTATGAGCAGGCTTTTACTAGATATAGCAAAGATTATCAAAAATTTTATGATCTAAGTGCGCATTTACTTTGGATTGGCGATCGCACTCGTAATCTTGGCGAAGCCCACACCGAATTTATGCGAGGTATTTCTAACCCAATTGCCTTCAAAGTTGGTCCGTCAATTACTGAAAGTGAACTGTTGAATTTGTTAGATGTTTTGAATCCTGAAAATGAATCTGGAAGAATAACTTTAATTTCTAGAATGGGTAAGGATAAAATTCATGAACTGCTTCCACCTTTGGTTAAGGCAATTAAAAATAACCAAAATAATGTAGTTTGGTCTTGTGATCCGATGCATGGTAACACCATTAAAACTAATAATGGCTTCAAAACTAGAAAGTTTGAAGATATTTTAAGTGAAGTAAAAAGCTTTTTTCAAATACATCATGATAATGATTCAATTGCTGGTGGCGTGCATTTTGAGCTTACGGGTCAAGATGTTACAGAGTGTTTAGGAGGCAACCAAAAAATTTCTGAAATTAACCTTAGTGATAGATACCATACTCATTGTGACCCACGACTTAATTCATCGCAAAGTATAGAAATGGCTTTTACAATCGCTTATGAATTAGCAAAATCAATTAAATAATGAATTCACTTCAAAAACAACACGGAAATATTGCCATAGTCGGTGCCCCAAATGCAGGTAAATCATCGATTACTAACGCTTTACTTGGTCAAAAATTATCAATAGTTTCGCCAAAAGTCCAAACCACTCGAAATTCAATTCGTGGAATTTTGATGATGGAAAATAAGCAAATTATTTTAATCGATACACCCGGAATTTTTATCCCAAGAGAAGATAAAATTTTAGAAAGAATAATCGTAAAATCGGCTTGGCAAGGCTTAAGAGAGGCTAATTTAGTTGCCTTTGTCATTGATGCACAAATTGGAGCCAGTGCTGATAATTTACAGATTTTGCAAGATTTAAAAAAAGAAAATTTGCCAATTGTGGTGTTAATTAATAAAATTGATTTGGTAAAAAAATCCAAATTACTCGATATTATTAATTCATTTGTGCAAGAGGGTATAAGCGATATTTTCCCAATTTCTGCAAAAGATAATTATGGCATTTTGGAGCTAAAAAATTTCTTTGCAAGTAAATGCCAAGAATTAGATTGGATATATGATGCAGATCAGCTATCCGATGCCCCAATGGCTTTTATAGCCAGCGAAATTACTCGGGAAAAATTATTTTTAAATTTAGTCAAAGAATTGCCTTATGCGGTAAGTGTCAAAAATGATAAATATGAAGTTTTAAATAATGGAGAAATAAAAATTCATCAAACAATTTATGTGCTAAAAGAAAGTCAAAAATCAATAATTCTTGGCAAAAATGGACAAATGATTAAAAAAATTGGTCAAGAAGCAAGGGTTGATATTGCTGAAGTTGCGGGTGCCAAAGTGCATTTATTTCTGTTTGTTAAAGTCAAAGAAGATTGGATGCGAAATATTGAAAATTTTGAAAAACTTGATATTGATAAATTACCTGCTAAAAATAACAATAAAAAAACCAATAACTATTTAAAAAAACCAAATAAATAATGACTACAATCGACCCGCAAGAAATTGAAAAATTCACCAAAATGGCTCAAGAATGGTGGAATCCTCACGGAAAATTTAAACCATTACATAAATTTAATCCAATTAGAATCAAATATTTAAAACAAAAAATTTGCGAGCATTTTGCTTTAGATGTTTCGGCAATTGCTCCTTTCAAAAGCCCAGATAATCGGCTGAAAATTATTGATATTGGCTGTGGCGGTGGCCTGATTACCGAACCATTTGCCAGAATGCAAGCCGATATTACTGGAATTGATGCAGGTGATAAAAACATCAAAGTTGCTCAAATTCATGCCAGTGAATCTGGTTTAAATATCAATTACGAAGTTGCAAGTGCCGAAGATTTTGCTGAAAAATCACCGCAATTTGATGTAGTCTTTGCTCTTGAAATAATTGAACATGTTAGTGATGTTGAAAAGTTCGTGCAATCATGTGCTAAGCTTTTAAAACCAGAGGGTTTATTGTTTGTTGCCACTTTAAATCGCACCGCAAAATCATTGATAATGGCAAAATATGGAGTCGAATATGTATTAAGATGGCTTCCAATTGGCACTCACGATTGGCATAAATTTTTAAAGCCATCGGAAATTGAAATCTTTGCTCGCAAATCTGGTCTAAAGCTTCAAGAAATTCAAGGTTTTAACTATAATTTTTTTAAAGATCAGTGGAGTCTTGGCAAAGATTTATCGATAAATTATATGATGGTTTTTCAACAAAAAAAATCTTGAAAGCGAATTTTAAAAAGTTAAAATTTATGGGTCAAAAATGCTCTCTTAAAATTTAAATTTTTTTATATGACTCAAGATTTTCGTATCGAAACCGACTCTTTCGGTGAAATTAAAGTTCCCGCTCAAGCTTATTATGGCGCACAAACTCAACGCAGTGTTCAAAATTTTCCAATTTGCAATCAACATGCTGGACATAAAATGCCAAAGGAAGTTATTTATGCAATGCTCCTTATAAAAAAAGCCTGCGCTATTACCAATAAGGACTTGATGGCAATTGACCCAAAATCCGATGAGTTCAAAAAATTCTCCCCAGAATTAGCTGATAAAATTATCGATGCAGTTGATGAAATCTTAAAAAAATTCGATTATTTTTACGAAAATCATTTTCCTTTGGTGGTTTGGCAAACTGGTTCAGGCACGCAAACTAATATGAATGTCAATGAAGTTATTGCTTCAGTTGCCAACGAAAAAGCAACTGGCAAAAAAGGTGGAAAATCTCCCGTTCATCCTAATGATCATGTTAATTTAGGACAAAGCTCAAACGATACCTTTCCAACTGCCATGAATATTGCTACCGTTTTAAGCACAGTGCAAAAATTATTGCCAACCTTAGTTCGTTTCGCCAATGAACTTGGCAATAAAGAAGCTGAATTTAAAGATATTATCAAAATTGGTCGCACTCACACTCAAGATGCTACCCCAGTTACCTTGGGGCAAGAATTTTCGGCTTACAAGGTGCAGATTCAGAGCGCTAGTGTTTTTGTTTCGCAATCTATCGCCTTTGTTTGTCATTTAGCTCAAGGCGGAACGGCAGTTGGCACTGGCTTGAATTGTCATCCAAAATTTGCCAATAAATTTGCTGAAGTCATCACCGAAGTTTCGGGTTTAAAAAAATTGCACCAAGATTTAATGAATTTAAAATTATGCAGAACCAACGCTGACGACGGTCATTGGCAGGTTAAGGATTCTAACTTAGCAAAGCTTGGACTAAATTATGCCGATAATTTCTTTAGTAACAAAAATAAATTTTTTGCCCTAGCTTGTAATGATGATTTGGTTAATTTCTCTGGCGCTCTTAATGCCACCGCTACTTCGCTTATGAAAATTGCCAATGATATTCGCTTTTTAGCTTCTGGTCCTCGTTCAGGTTTGGGTGAAATTTCGTTGCCCGAAAATGAACCGGGTTCATCAATTATGCCCGGTAAGGTTAATCCAACACAGTGTGAAGCTTTAACAATGCTTGCCTGCCAAGTTATCGGCAATCATCACGCTATCACTCTTGGTGGAATGAATGGGCATTTCGAGTTAAATGTGTTTCGCCCGATGATTATTCGCAACATTATAGAATCGATTAATTTAATTGCCGACGGTATCAATAGTTTTATCGATAATTGCTTGCTTGGAATTGTTGCTAATCAAGAAAGAATTACCGAATTATTAAATAATTCATTAATGTTGGTAACTGCTTTAAATCCATATATTGGCTATGATAACTCAGCTAAAATCGCCAAAAAAGCTCATCATGACGGCACAACATTGAAGCAGTCAGCTCTCGAACTCGGCTTAGTCAGCGAACAGCAATTTAATGAATGGGTTGACCCAAAGAAAATGATATAATTTTAAAATTACATAGTTTTTATTTTTTTTAAAAATATGAATTAATTATTGAAATATATTAATTTTATTTAATTAAATTTATGAAAAAAATAAAAGATTTAACACCTCCTCAATTAATAAAATTATATCAAGACCTAATTAGAGACAATGAACTTATAGATTTAGTTTCTGATATTCGAATATTTAATTCAAATATAAAACCAGGTGATAGACATCTGCCGTCTGAACTTCCATACATAAAATATAATTTAGAGGAAAATGAAAAATTGAGACAATTAATGGCATGTGTAAAATATGTTAATGAAAGCGACGATGAATTCGGTGGAATGAAAACACATCATGATATTTTTTTAGCACTCGAACAAAATCTTGGTCAAAATTGCAAAAATTTATTTGAAAACCTTGATTCAGTCGATGCTCCAGCAAGTTATCAACCCCCAATAGAACAACAAGATTCAGAAGTAGAAAGTTTAATGATAAAAAAAGCAATAGAATTAAGTTTAGAAAATGTTAGTAAATTGGATTCAAATTATAACAAGGAAAGACTGGCTTATGAAATTTCAATGTTAGATCAAAAAAAAACTACTTCTAAGTTATTAACTCGTCATGAACAAGTATTTTCTATTCCTGCACAACTATTAAATAGGAAGCAAGATAAGTTGTCATTTGATGAAGAAGAAACGGGTGTTAAATTTAAAAAAGTAGATCATGATGATTTAATTGAAGTTGAATATAATGGAAAAAAATATGTTGGAATATTTGTAGATGGTAATGAAATTCAATTTGCAAATTCAGTTGATGTGCAAGGATCATCTAGAAAACAAGCAGTTGACGAAGTAACTAAATCTAATTTGAATAATCATTTAAGAGTTATTATGGATTACCATGATAACAAAATAGCTATAAAGGAATATTTGGTTTCCCAAAGGCGACGATTTCAGCAGCAAAATTTTGATTTTGGAAATTATAAGGTTGAACTGGAAAGTATAAATAAATTAAAATTTTCAGATATAGATGACCCTCATAAAAAATTGAGTTTGCAAGAAAAATGTGTTGTGGCCAAAAAAACTTTAGAGATTTTGAGAGGTCATACTATTTCTAGCCCAGTTGCAGTGGCAGCTTCAGGTCCAGTGATGGGGAGATAGTGTTAAAAATTAATGTTATCAAAATAATTCATTGTTTGTTAAACATAGTTCTTAACACCAATCAAATTTAGTGCCTTGACCCAAAGAAAATGATATAATCAAATATTGGCAAAGATTTTATTTGCAACTAAATTTGCATCAACTCGAAGGTCTGGAACTGCAGTAATTTCGAAGTCTCGACTTATATTCAGCCCGCCGACTAAATGTATATTGCTGTTGTTGCTATGCATAAAAATCATATCTTTTTTTAATAAATTTTTATTCAACATTGAATTAATTAATGGATAATTTTTAACATTAAAATCAAATCCTAAGCAATTTATTAAATAATCACATTCAATTTTTTGACCACCCAAATCAACCACAAACTTATTATTTTTTTTATGAATTGATTTAATCGAGTTTTTAAAAATTTGTAATTGATTATTTTTAATCATTTTATCAATTATCTCTAGGGAAATATTTGGAACGCGGTGGCGGAAAATATTCCAATAAGGGAGAATTTTTTTTAAAAAAAGCTTTTTATTTTTTTCATCCAAATTATGCCAAAAAGATTTGGTTTTCGGACGAATTGAATCGATTAGATGTCGCAAGTCAAGAGTTTTATAATTTCTTAAAAAATTTCTAAATTTTAAAGAGATATTAATTATTCCCGCTCTGGCATCGCTTTCATCGATAATATCAATTTGGTTGTTAGTAGGTAAAATATTATGATGAGAAAAATGCGGTTTTGGAAAATTTCCTCGGCGAGAAATTGCATAAATTTTGCCAGAAAAATTTTTAGAATTAAGTCCAACCAAAACATCAACAGAGCTTAATCCAGTGCCAATTATACATATTTTGTCATCAATATTAAAATTATTTTTTTTATGAAAATTTACGGAATTTTTTGACCATAGGGACGAGATAAAATTTTCATCATTTTCAACATAATTTAATTGCGATTGTCGAAAACTTGAAGAAAGTACAACTTCATCGGCTTCAATAATTATGCCATCGCCAACAATTTTAAAGCCATCTTCAACATCCAAAACTTGCTTTTCAAAAACCTCATATTCAATTTTTAAATCACTAGCTAATTGAAAAAACTCTTGGCGAATTTTTTTCAAAAATTCACCATAAATATTGCGAGGAACGAAGCCGTCAGCTCCAGATTTTTCATAAATTGCAGGATAATTTTCTTGCAAAAAATCCAAAAAGCAATTGGGCTGATCATCAAATGGACTCATTTTTTTTACAGGAACATTCAAAATATAATTATCGTTAAAATTGCTAAAACCTGCTCCGACAGAAGACAGGCCATCTTTTTCAAAAATTATAAATTTGATGTTATTTTTAGATTTTTCTTGAGAGATTTTTTTTAAAATATTGCCAAATACCATAATTCCACAAAAACCAAAACCTATAATTGCAATTTTTTTCATAGCTTATTTTTTATTGGCTTTGCGAAGATGCGCTTGATTTCGTCGGTCATTAAAAATCTCATTCATTTTGCTTACATTTCTACTGGCGGTGGTTTTAAAAAAACAGGGCAAAACTGAGTGAACAATTAATGCCGATGCAACTAGAATCAAGCGCGAACCATTTTTGAAAGCAAAACCAAAATGCTCAAAATAATTCTCATCAGTATCGATTAGATGTTGCTTGATTGGGTTATTTATTTTCATAAATTATTTTTGGAAATTAAATAAAAAACGCGAATATAAACATTTCATATTCGCGATAATTTGTCAAAATAAATTTTTTTTACAAAGAAGACTGCAACATCCAAATTGATTTTTCGTGAGACTTAGCTCGTTGAATAAAAATATCAGCACTAGATTCATAACCTTCGGCTTGTGCAGTTTTTATGGCTTCATGTAATTGTTTAACCACAATTTGATTGTCATTGATTAAATCCTTAACCATATCTTGGCTGGAAAGATTTTTGTTGGCGTTTTTTAAATCGCTATATTTTTCAAAATGGGCGAAAGTGCCGTCAACCTTTGAACCTAAAGCTCTAATTCTCTCGGCAATTTCATCAATTGCAGTGAATAATTCTTCATATTGAATTTGAAATAGCTCGTGTAAAGGCTTGAAATTGTTGCCAACAACATTCCAATGATAATTTTGGGTTTTTAGCATTAACACATAGGAATCGCTTAAGATTTTTTCTAATGCTTCTAAAGTTTTATGATTTTTCATTTTTTACTCCATAATTTATTATTTACTTTATTTTTTAGAATTTTAAATTAAATTTTTTTTACAATAAAATTAATTAAATTTTTAAATTCCAATCAGTTTTTTTTCGCCTCAAATTGAGAATAAAAACTTCTTGAAATCTAACTATTATCACTTATAAGTTAAATATATTGATTTTATAAAAATAATAAGTTTTTCTTATGAACCTGCGTGATTTAAAATATATCGTTGAAGTCGCTCGCCAAAAAAATTTTGCTAAGGCTTCGCAAGCTGTTTTCGTCAGCCAACCCGCCTTGAGCATGCAAATTAAAAAGCTCGAAGAGACTTTGGGCGTCGATATTTTTGAGCGCGACAAGCAGAATTTTTTAATTACTCCTGCGGGTGAAGAAATTTTAAAAAAAGCCGAAATTATATTGCGAGAAAGTGAGGAATTGAAAAATATTGCCAAGACCTTCAAAGACCCAATGCAGGGTGAAATCAAGATTGGAGCCTTTCCAACCGTTGCACCATATTATCTACCAAATTTTACCAAAAATTTGCATAAAAAATTTCCACAGCTTAAAATATATTTAATTGAAGCCAAAAGCGATGATTTAATTGATAAATTAAAAAATGGCGAAATTGATTGTGCCATTCTCGCTATGCCTCAAATTGATGAAACCATCATCGGTGAAAAAATTTTTAGTGAAAAATTTATTTTAGCCACCCCAAAGAATCATCCTCTTGCTAAAAAAACTAAAATTCAAATCAAGGAACTCAAAAATCATGAATTAATGCTACTCGAAGATGGTCATTGCCTTCGTAATCAAGCTTTAGAAATATGTTCAACCATTAAAGCTTATGAAAATAGCGACTTTCAGGCGACTTCGCTGGAAACTCTGCGTTATATGGTTGCAAACGGCACTGGTATTACATTGATGCCTGAAATTGCGGTGCGAAATGATGATAAAATAAATTATGTAAAAATTTTTAATGCACCCTTTAGAACCATTGGCATTTATTATCGTAAATCCTCGGTTCGCAAAAATTTAATCAAAGAAATTATCAAATTGGCAAAAAATCTTTAAAAATTTTTTATAAAATTGCTTTTTTTTAAATTTCATTTTCATTAAATTTAAAGAAAACAATTTAATTTTTTATTTATGAAAATAGCAGTCTCTGGAATTTCTGGAAAAATGGGCAAAATTATTGCCACTCTTATTATGCAAGATGCAATTGCCGAGTTATCCTCGGGTTTAGTTCGCACCTCTTCGGGGCTTGATAAGCATGATTTGGGGGAGTTACTTGGCTTTGAAAAAAATCATATTTTAACTACAACTAACCTTGATGAATTTGTACAATCAGCCGACGCCATCATCGATTTTTCTTCGCCAGCACTTAGTTTGGAATTAGTAAAAAAATGTGCTCAACATAAAAAAGTTTTAGTGTGCGGAACCACTGGTTTTAGCGAAGAAGAAAAGCAAAATTTTGCGAGTTTTTCTTCACAAATTCCAATTATTTGGTCAGCAAATATGTCGCTTGGAGTTAATTTATTGATGAATTTAGTCGAAAAAACCGCTAATATTTTACGCGAAGACTTTGATATTGAAATTGTCGAAATGCACCATAACCGCAAAATCGATGCCCCTTCGGGTACAGCTTTGGCTCTTGGTAATGCTGTTGCCAAAGGCCGTGGCGTTGATTTACAAAAAAATGCGGTAATGGCAAGAATGGGCAAGGACGCCAAACGCCAAAAGGGCGAAATTGGCTTTGCTACTATTCGAGGTGGCGATGTAATTGGTGATCATAATGTGATTTTTGCTGGCGATGGCGAAAGACTCGAACTCGCCCACAAAGCCTCAAATCGCGATATTTTTGCCAAAGGGGCAATTCGAGCTTGCATTTGGGGCACCGCCCAAAAACCGGGCTTCTACTCAATGCGCGATGTGTTAGATGTTGGCTAGTAAAGTTGGCGAAGCAAATGGGAAAGAGAATAAAAACATTACCCCTGCATTAAAAATCGCCAAGCAAAACAATATTCGCTTTAGAATATTAGCCTGCATCTCGCTATGCGATAAGATTTTTAGCCAAGTTAGAAATGATGCTTTTAATATTAAAGATGAAAAAAATAAGTCATCTGATTTTTTTGGCAAGCCAGAATTTTTAACTAATACAAAATATAAGAATACTGAAAATTTAGAAAATTTTTATAACAAGATTAAATTTGAACATTTAATTGATATAAATGAAAAAAATTTCGAGGATATTTTTATCAAAATTAATGTTTTAAGAGATTGGCTGGTTCATCATATTTTGGATAATAATAAAAATAATAATAAAAATAATAATAAAAATAATAATCAAAAAATTAATGATCAAAACTATCAAAAATTCGAAGATGAAAGGAATAAATTTCCCAGAGCAAATTTTAATTTTAAGAATGATTTAATTGATGAAAATATTCTAAAAAACCTTTTAGAAAATCTTGAAGGTGGCTTGTTTAAGATACTTCCGCACGATTTATGTAACGAAATTTATCACCAATTATTTGATTTTAAGAAATTACTAAATGACAATCAAAAAGAATCTGAATTTAAGGATTCTGAATATAAAAAAAATTTGGATAAGATAAAAAAAGATAAAAAAGATTTTATAACAAAAATCAATTCGAAGCTACAAAAAGATAATGAATTATTAAAAGAAATTAACCAATTAAAATTTATTTTCAAGAATAAACAAAAAAATATATCAAACAACTCGGCTTCAAGAAAATCTAAGCACAAGAACCAAGGAAAATTAACCATTGATGCCACAAATTATGTTTTTATCGGTAAAGAAAATTATGATAAAATTAAAGAGCAAATTATGATTCCTTATCAAATAAAAGATATTAAAATTGATGAAGAAAAAAAGCCTAAAAAATCTGCTGAATTTATAAATAAATATAATCAAAAAGCTCAACAAGATCATCAAAAATCTTTTGAAGAAATCAATAAAATCTATCTTTTTGCCCTAGAAATTAATATTTTATTTCGAATTTATTTTACCGATAAGTTTAATGAGCTGAATGATAATTACGATAAAATTAATCAACAATATAATCAAATTCATAATATATCTTCTAAACAAAGATCTAAACAGCAATGGCAAGATTATAATATTTTAGGAACATATAGAAAAATATTAAAAAATAACGATTTTAAAAACTTAAGAAACAATATTGACCACTCCAATATATTGCAAATATTGCTTTCGCAAGATAAGCAAAACCTATCAATTGCAGAAAATTTTTCTAATAATTTGCAAATCGCTATTGATTTTATTGAAGAATATCATCACCAAAATTTAGATAAAATTGCCAAGGAATTTTTAAATCGTCTTTATCAATTATTTACCAAAAATGATTATTTATTTTTACGATTTTCTGATGAAAATGGTAATTTTCAAAAAATAGATATTAGGATTAATAAAAACAATAAAGACGATGCAAATTTAGAAAATAATAATTCAAAAAAAGTCCAAGCAAACCTTGAAAATAATTGTTCAAAAAATAGCAAACCAAGATCTAAAGTCCATAAAATAATTAATAAAAAAATTAAGGAAATCATTAAACATAAACAAATTGACAAGAAGAAGTTAATGTTAATCAAATTTCATTATTATTCTTCGCTTAAAACTTCTTTAATTTTTGATGCTCATCGACAAGTTTTAAAAAAAATAAACGCCAAAAATTAAGTAATAAAATCTTGGCAATTAAATTTATGCAAATAAAATTTATAGCAACTGTGGTAATTAATTTTATGCAAATAAAATTTACAGCCACAGTAAATAATTCTAGAAATAGAGGGGGTATTATTTTTTGTTAAAAAAAATGATAAATTTTAAATTTTTATTTAATTTTTTTCATATTTTTGTAAAACAGAATTATCATTTCCATCTACAGCCACAATAAATCGGGCGGTTCCTATTCGGAACCCCCCCGAAATGTGGTGAAGCTGGAAGATAACATTTTATTAAGATACGACATAATCTTATTCGGAACCCCCCCGAAATGTGGTGAAGCTGGAAGAGCAAATTATAAATTGCAACCGAGCAATCAAATTCG